>JAIOPL010000025.1 GCA_021413925.1 Verrucomicrobiota bacterium | reverse complement strand
TTTCCCCTCCATATCCATCTCCACTTCCCTCACCCTCCACGGAGTTTCAACTCCTATCGCTCTCGCGTATAATTCAGTGCTTTCCATCCTCTCCACTTACTCTTTTCCATCCCATTTCCCAAGCTAACTGATGAAGAACCTATTTTCTTGCAGGACGCGTTTGCTATGAAGAGGTTCCCCCAGCCACGATGAGAATGGTGGGGTAGATTATGGTTCGTTACGGAAACGGCACGGAAAGCACGCGCGATGTAACGGCCGGGGAAGCAAAGGAAGGGATGCCGCAGAGCTACTGCCACAATAGCTTCTGGACAGACTGGTCAGAATATGAGAGGTTCCGCCTATGATCGCCCACCAGCTCCAAGACGCCAAACAGCACTTTTCCTTCGTTGCGGGAAGAGCCGCCAAAGGAGCACCTCAGCTCGTGACAAAACACGGCAAGCCCTTTGTGGTCATTGTGAGTGCGTCTGATTGGCAGGAAAAGACTGCGTCCAAACGACCCCTCTGGGAGGTCCTCAGGGCCTGCCCCATGGACCTGAATGAACTCCAGATCAGCCGTAGCAAGGAGCTTCCCCGCAAGGTAGCCCTGTGAACTATCTTCTCGACACCAATGTCCTCAGCGAGGCGACGAGGAGCAACCCCGACGCCTGTGTGGCGGAGTGGCTCTCCCGTCGAGCTGCCGGCTCTTGCTTTATCAGCGTCATCTCCACTGCGGAAATCCGGAAAGGGATCCTCCTGCTACCCCGTGGGAAAAAGCGTCAGCAACTGGAAGCCTGGCTTGCCGAAGAGCTGCTGCCGGCCTTTGAGGAGCGCATCCTGACGCTAGGGGAAGAGGAAATGAGCGTGTGGGCAACTCTGCAGGCCGATGCGGAAAAAGCCGGCCATCGACTCCCTGCCATGGACAGCCTGATTGCAGCGACAGCACTCTCTCATGGGCTGACCCTGGCAACCCGTAATACCGATGATTTTTGTCATTGCGGGATACCTGTCCTGAACCCCTGGACACTCAAAAAAGGGTCGGCCTAAAAAAACTCTAACGGTACGCCGTAGCGTATGCGCAGCAGCAACAATCTCCGCCAAGAGTCCAACTCCTACCCTTCTTCGGGTTCTACGTGGACGGTCACATCTTCGAGAGGTAATTCCGAAGTCATCAGCTTATCCTTGACCAGGTGGGAGATGGCATGCCCCTCACGGACAGAGATGTCGCCACCAACCCTGATGTGGAGATCGGCGATGTAGGAGAGGCCACTCTTGCGGATGCGGCATTTCTCGGCGCTGATGACTCCGGGAACGGAGCAGGTGATATTCATCACCGTCTTCTCAGCGTCGGGAGAAACCCGGGCATCCATCACGTCGCCAAGAGAGAGCTTCAACATATTGTAGGAGCTGTAAAAGATCACGACGCAGGCGAAGAGGGCCGCCCAGTCATCGGCCACTTCATAACCACGGCCTCCGAGTAGGCTAATCGAGATGCCGATGAAGGCAGCAATTGAGGTTACGGCATCGGAGCGGTGGTGCCAGGCATCCGCTAGGAGAGCATTGCTTCCAATCTTGCGGGCACGTCGGGCCATGAACTGGTAGAGGGTCTCCTTGAGAGCAATCACCCCGATTAGGATCAGCAGGGTCCATGGGGAGGGGAGGTGAACGGGCGCACCATGCGCGGCGGCGATCAACTGGATGATGCTGTTGTGGGCGATCAGGGCTCCAGCGATGGCCAGAACGAGCGATCCGATGAGAGAGGAAAGGGACTCAGCCTTCCCATGACCATAAGGGTGGTCCTCGTCGGGTGGCTTGGCGGCATATTTCAGGGCTGCCCACATCAGCAGAGAACTAAAGAGGTCGAGAAGTGACTCGATACCATCGGCAATCAAGGCGTTGGAGCGCCCAAGAAGTCCTCCGGCGATCTTGCCTGTCGAGAGTATCAGATTGAGCAGAACGCCGGTGAGAATCACCTTCTGCCCCTCGGCTGCCTTGCGCTGGATATCACCATTCATCCGTTATTCAGTTTTGAAAGCCTCTTTAGTCTCCCGAATATACTCTCGGACTGCTGATTGGAAAGGAGTGGCCAGATCAGCCTTCGGCTTGACAAAAGCAGGGCGGAACCAAGGCTGGAGTCCCAGCAGATCCGGGGTTACGAGAATCTGTCCATCACATTGGGTGCCACTCCCGATACCAATCGTCGGAATGTCCAGTTGTCTACTTATCTCTCCAGCCAGAGTCTCTTCGACAATCTCCAGGACCAGGGCGCAGCATCCGGCTGCCTGAAGAGCAAAGGAGGCCTGAAGGATAGCCTCGGCTTCTGACTCGGTCTTCCCCTTACGATGGTAACCTCCCTCCTCACGGACATGCTGGGGAAGCATCCCGAGATGTCCAATCACTTCAATGCCATTCGAAACAAGCAGGGCGATCTGATCAGGCAGGGGGCCCTCCAGCTTAACGGCATCAGCACCAGCTTCTACGAGCAATCTTGCACTGGCAAGTGCTTGTTCGGGAGTCTGATAGGTATGGAATGGGAGATCTGCTGCCACGGGAGCATGCATGACCCCTCGGCGGACAGCCTTCAGGTGATGGATGATCTCGTCCAGGGTAACATCGATGGTGTCTTTTTGACCTAAAACAACCATGCCCAGAGAATCTCCCACCAGGATCAGATCGATTCCGGACTCGTCCAGAAGACGTGCCGAGGGGTAGTCGTAAGCTGTCAACCATGCCTGGCGATGACCCAGGGCCTTGGATGCAATTAAATTATCCTTTATATTCATTATGCATTGATGGTTAATGATATAAGACTATTTATTACTAATATTTAATAAGTATTCTAGGCAAGTATGAGACCATCCGGGAAGCTGAAGATCTGGCCGAATCTCAGCCAAGGGAGTCAGAACAAAGGCGCGCTCAGGAATTCGAGGATGAGGCAACTCCAACTCCGAGAGACGCAGAGACAATCCGTCACAATACAGGATATCCAGATCAAGGGTGCGAGGTTCATTAATCCCTCGATATTCAGGCCGACCGGATGCCATCTCGAGAGACTGTAGGCGCCGGAGAAGAATCAACGGATCGAGGGATGTCTCAAGCTCCACCACGGCATTCAGAAAGAGGGGCGATCCGGGAGGGCAGTCGATCGGCTCGGTCTCATGCAGCTTGGAGACAAGGAACTCACCCTTCTCATGAAGACTCCGGAGATGACTGATTGCTTCTTTTAATATGGCATTTCTATCGCCCAGATTGGAGCCGAGGGCGATGCCGGCGCGCATAATCTGGTCTCCTGGAAGCGTGAAAGATCAGCGTAAACCGAGCACATCCTGCATATCGTACAGGCCTGACTGGTTTTGCTTGGTATCACGGGCCCATAGGGCAGCGCGGAGAGCTCCTCGGGCAAAGGTCTCTCGACTAGAGGCCCGGTGAATCAACTCCAAGCGATCACCAGGAGCTGCCAGTAGGACTGTATGGTCACCAACGACATCGCCGCCTCGCACTGCATGTACGCCGATTTCGTTCTGGGTACGCTCGCCTGTCATACCGGAACGTCCGTGACGGGTATCCTTTTCGTAATCAAGGTTATAGGCTTCATCCAGCACTTCAACTAGGCGTCGGGCGGTGCCGCTGGGAGCATCTTTCTTGAGGCGATGGTGAACTTCGATCACCTCGGCGTCGTAATCGGGCCCGAGAATCTCGGCAGCCTTCTTGGTTAGCCAGAAGAGGGTATTCACTCCGACGCTATAATTCGGCGAGAAGATGACAGGGATCTTTGCCGAGGCCTCAGTGATCGCCTGACGAACATCATTAGAATGTCCCGTTGTTCCAATGACAATAATCTTGCCTAATTCAACGCATTTCTTGAGAGCTGGTAGTGTTGCATCGGCATGGGTGAAATCAATGAGGGCATCACAACCAGCGATCGCTTCCAAGGACTCTCCGGTATCTATCGTACCCACCAGTTCCAGAGCAGGGATATCCTTGGCAGCGGCAATAAGGGCCTGCCCCATTCTTCCTTTAGATCCGTAAATAACAACTTTAAGTCTATTCATAGTATAGTGTTGCAATTAGATAATCTTGCCCTCTTCAAGGGTCTTCAAGAGAATCCCTTTATTGACGGCAGTCATCTCACAAAGAGGAAGGCGGACATCATCTGCGCAAATTCCCATGACGGCTAGTGCTGTCTTGATAGGTACGGGATTGGGTTCGATGAAGAGATCGCGGAAGAGTGGTGCGTAGAGGGTATGAATTTCCTCTGACTTAGCCAGATCTCCCTTCAGGAAGTTCTGAACAAGCTCCGTTACCTCAGCGGGAATAATATTGGAGGCAACACTGATTACACCGACCCCTCCGGCGGCCATAAAAGGAAATGTTAGGGCGTCGTCACCGGAGAGGATCTGGAAGCTAGGCGGAAGGGCAGCACGTAGCTGATGGACCCGCTCGACATTACCTCCAGCCTCCTTGATCGCCACCACATTCGGACAATCCCCTAGCAGACGGACTACGACCGATACGGGGATTTCGATACCGCAACGTCCCGGGATACTGTAGAGGACGATCGGAATGGAGACTGAGTCGGCAACCTTCTTGAAATGACGGTAGAGGCCCTCAGGAGAGGGCTTGTTGTAGTAGGGAGCTACTAACAGGACGGCATCAGCTCCAAGCTTCTCGGCCTCGATAGTCAGCTCAACAGCCTCTGAGGTGGCATTTGATCCCGTGCCGGCAATGACCAGTACTCTCTTGTCAGCTGCCTTAACAGCAATCTCGATCACCCTGCGGTGCTCCTCATGGCTGAGGGTGGGGGATTCACCAGTTGTGCCCACGGGCACGATGCCGGAGATACCACCTTGGATCTGAGTCTCGATGAGAGCAGTGAGGGCAACTTCGTCAAGGGTGCCATCCTTGAACGGGGTAACAAGCGCAGTATGGGCACCAGCAAAGGAAATCTTAGACATGGAAGCTGAAGTGAAAGGTGAAAAGTGAAAGTTGAAAGGTTAGAGCTTTGAAACGAAGCAATGGGCTCTTTGTCTTCCTAGATGGTCACATTGCCAGTAAAGACGAAATCAGCTGGCCCTGCGAGGGTCACAGCTTCAGGTTGTCCGTTTTGCATTTGGAATCCCACCTCAAGAGTCTCTCCGCCACGAACCTGTACAGAGATGGGAGAGGGGGCCTTAGACAGATGATGATGAATCAATGCAGACGCAACAACGCCGGTACCACAGGCCAGGGTCTCATCCTCAACCCCGCGCTCGTAGGTGCGGATGGACAGAGAGCCAGGAGCCAGAATCTTGACGAAATTGGCATTCGTCCCGGCTGGTGCAAAGCGCTGGTGTTGGCGGAGGGCGCGGCCTAACTCAAAGACCGGGGTCTCCTCGAGGTTCTGTACGAAGGTGACGGCATGGGGAACCCCGGTATTCAGGGAATGCACCTCCAAATCCCGATCCAACACACGCAGCGAGTGGGCCAACTGAAGACTGTGAGGCTCGCTCATGCGGAGACGGACACGGTCATCAGGGAGGAGTTCAGCCGCAAGTATCCCCACCTCGGTCTGGAAGGAGAGACTTCCGGCGGTCAGGGCCAGCAGTCTCGCTGTAAAGCGGGAAAAACACCGGGCTCCATTGCCGCACATCTCGGCCTCACCGCCGTCGGCATTGTAATAGCGCATGCGGGGTAGCTCCGGCGAGCCTTCGAGGGCGATCAGGCCATCGGCTCCGATGCCCCGGTGACGGTCGCAAAGACGCGCGATCTGCTCGCAGGAAAGACTGCGTGAGCCATCACGGTTATCCACCATGACAAAGTCATTTCCGGCACCATTCATCTTGGTGAACTCCAAAGTCATCCCGTAAGTATCATTCGCAATGATCATAATGGAAAGGATGAAGGGGCATTCTCCCGCCGAGGCGCGGCGCAGAGAATTTTAAGAAAACAGCCGAAGGAAGAAATTGGCTAGAGAGAGGATTTCCCCTTTTAGTGAGATGGGCGCGCATAGTATCGCAGTGCTTGGGAATTGTTCTCAGCGTCTCAGCGCCGCTGCGGGAAAAATTTTAACCAGATACGGATTAAAAAACGTCAGCCTTTTGTGCCATGAACTGCCTCGGCAATGGGACGGACAAAGTCAGCAATCTTAGCGGGCAGTTCCGGCGTATCGCCGATCTCAGCAATCCTGCGGACAATGGCACTGCCCACGACCACTCCATCGGCTAGTCCGGCGACCGTTGCTGCCTGTTCAGGATTTGAAATGCCAAATCCGACGGCGACCGGCACCTCCGTGAGGGCACGGATGGCGGCGACCCGTTCGGCAATATCGGTCGAGAGGGTGGTCTGTTCTCCGGTGACTCCTTCACGGGAGACATAATAGATAAAGCCCTCGGAAGCATCCGTGATCTCCTTGAGTCGCTCGGGTGGAGTGGTCGGGGCGATCAGACGGATGGCCTTCAGTCCATGGTCCGATAAGAGCTCGTTATTCCTGGCTGCCTCCTGGGGCGGCAGGTCAAGCAGCAGCAAGCCATCGGCACCCGCCGCGATGGCATCTCTCTGGAACTTCTCAAATCCATAGATATAGACCGGATTCAGGTAGGCAAAGAGGACGATCGGGATTTGGCTGGTCTTGCGGATCTCGCGGACGAGATCGATGATCCCCGGGACTGAGGCTCCTGCGGCCAGGGCGCGCCCAGCCGCCATCTGGATGGTGGCTCCATCCGCCAGAGGGTCTGAGAAGGGAATACCGAGTTCAAGGAGATCGACTCCAGCTTTCTCCATCTCGATGGCGATCTGAGCCGAGGCGCTCAGTGTAGGGTCGCCGCCGGTGATGTAGGCGATCATAGCGGTCCTTCCCTCGGCCTTTAGGCGAGCAAAGAGTGCTTCGATGCGATTAGTGGGGACAGGTTTGGAAGTGCTAGCAGTCATGCAGGAAGTAAGAGATCAAAAGGCCAAATGCGTTAGAAAACAATCCTGTAGGCCCTATTATCTTCCCCATTCAATAACTACAGATAATATATGTCATGAATAGTGGAATACGGAAGATCGCAAGAGCCAATCCACCTAATCAGATGATCTCTTGATAATCTCGATCTCGGCGACCATTGAGTCAGCTTGATCACCCACGGTAGCTGTCTGGCTAGGCCCTCGATAGATGAATCCATCCTTCTGGATAGCTGTCTGAAGACTCCCCGAGAGCTCAGACCATTCCTTACTCTTGATAATGACGACGATGCGGATACGGTCAGTCTCAACAGCTTCCACGTACTGGAGCTTGCGGTCTGATAAGATGTGATGAATCTCATTGGTGGCTCTGGTCATTGATGCAGGAGGCGCCAGAATCTGTATCTCTTTCATTTTGGAGTTTAACTGAGGCAACCTGATGGCGCTTGATGCCGCCCTCTCCAAGCTGGCCCGCAAACTCCCCATGGGGCCAGATGCGTCTCCGCCCACCAAAGAATTCGTCGTCATAAGCGATGATGGAGGATTCGTCTCCCGACCATGGAGGGGCGTGAAACAAGCCTTCGTCAATGCCACTCCCATAGCCATGAAGGGAACCGTCAGCAAAACAATCAGAATCCCCACCAACAAGCCTATCCAGATCCAGGCCTTGGAACGACCGGAGGATTCATCGTTGTCGCTCATCTCACAGAACCCTGCGATCCGCGGATTTAGGAATCAAGTTCAAAGAAAAGAAGCTATCTTAAAAAATCGTCCAGTGATCCTTACTGAATCTTCCAAGAACATTGACCCTGTTCCCCCAGTGCACGATATTCACCGACTGCCCATGTCTGTTCAGCATATCCGCAACTTCTGCATCATCGCCCATATTGATCACGGGAAGACCACCCTGTCCGACCGTCTTCTGGAGGTCACCAACACGATCGCCAACCGTGACAAGCAGGAGCAAGTTCTGGACTCTATGGATCTGGAGCGCGAGCGCGGCATCACGATCAAGTCTCACCCGGTCTCCATGCAGTACCTGGCCAAGAATGGTCAGGAGTACACTCTCAACCTCATGGACACTCCCGGCCATGTGGATTTCGCCTACGAGGTCTCCCGCAGCCTCGCCGCCTGCGAGGGTGCCATCCTTGTTGTGGACGCGGCTCAGGGAGTAGAGGCCCAGACCATGGCCAATATCCATCTGGCCCATAAACAGGGCCTGACGATTATCCCGGTCATTAACAAAATCGACCTGCCTAACGCGGATCTTCCAGCGGTCAAAAAACAGCTGGAGGACCTCCTGGCCATCCCCGCCGAGGAGGCGATCCCCGCTAGTGCCAAGGCAGGCATCGGAATCGTCGAAATTCTGGAGGCCGTGGTTCAGCGCGTCCCCCCACCCCCTGAGGGAGATGGCACCCTGAGAGCTCTTGTCTTTGATTCCCTCTTCGATACCTACCGAGGAGTTGTCAGCTATATCCGTGTCTTTTCGGGAAATCTCAAAGCTGGAACCCAGGTGAAGCTCATGTCGACCAACCAGTCCTATGAGGTCAAGGAGGTCGGCATCTTTACCCCGAAGATGACTGCCACGGGTGCGATGGGCCCGGGCGATGTCGGCTACTTCATCGGGAATATCAAGAGCACTGCCGAGATCAAGATCGGCGACACCTTGACTGATTCCAAGAAACCGGCCTCAGAACCCCTCCCCGGCTTCAAGAAAGTTCAGCCGATGGTCTTCAGCGGCATCTACCCGATCAACACAGCCGACTTTGAGCCACTCAAGACGGCCATGGGCAAGCTCCAGATCAACGATGCCGCCTTCAACTACATGCCCGAGAGTTCCGTCGCTCTGGGCTTTGGCTTCCGATGCGGCTTCCTAGGACTCCTTCACATGGAGATCATCGTTGAGCGCCTGCGTCGTGAGTACGACATGGATATCATCGCGACCTATCCGAGCGTCGTCTACGAGGTGATCAAGACCAATGGTGATCTCCTCATGGTCGACAACCCCGCCAACCTCCCCGACATGAGTGTCGTCGAGGAGATCCGCGAACCTGTCGTGAAATGCTTTGTCATGATCCCGAACGAAAACATCGGCGACATCATGCAGATCATGATGGAGAAGCGTGGCATCGTGGAGAGCACCGACTCGATCGACACCCGGCGCGTCATGATCACCGCCGTCCTTCCTCTCAACGAGATCTTGGTCGACTTCCACGACAAGATCAAATCCGTCACCCGCGGATACGGTTCCCTTGACTACGAGCCTGCAGGCTACAGACCAGACCGCATGGTCAAGCTCGAGATGCTCGTCAATGGAGAGCCCGTGGATGCCTTCTCTAGCATCGTCCATCGGGACAAGGCCGAAGCCCGCGGCCGTTCACTTGCTGCAAAGCTCAAGGATGTCATTCCCGTTCAGATGTATCAGGTCGCCATCCAGGCCGCCGTCGGCGGCAAGATCGTGGCCAGGGAGAGTATCGGTGCCATGCGCAAGAACGTGACCGCCAAGTGCTACGGAGGCGACATCACCCGCAAGCGCAAGCTCCTCGAGAAGCAGAAAGAGGGTAAGAAGAGGATGAAGGCGATCGGGCAGGTGAATATTCCCCAAGAAGCCTTCATCGAGGTGCTGAAAACAAACTGATTTGTCTTCAGCGGCTCGCAATTTCTAGCACTGGCTTTGTTGGACTGCAGTTCGCTGCAGGCTAGCTATATTCTCTGCAACTTGCTTCGCCTAATCCCAAGAAAGCACTCAGTGGGCGAAAATTAATCCTTGGGAGCCGTCTGAATATTCACTTCAGTAGTCCAGATTCTATAGCGTACTTCCACATCGTTCGGCACGTAAACCACCAGCGGGAGGCGGCTGTTGTAGCGGAGGAGTTCAGGCTCCCCTCCGAGGGTGATGTATCGATCGACCTTTGGCTCGCTCGGATCGACGGCCATGAGGGTTCCGGCCATCGGGCCGAGGGATTTCAGAATGTAGCGGTCGTAGCCCCAACCCGTGATCGTTTCGGTCTCAAGCTTCCCACCAAAGAAGTAACGGTTCTGGGGATCAAGCTTCACGGTCTTGCCAACAAGGAGTTGAACTTTCAGGAGTTCCTCGTCCTTCCGGGGTGGAAGCATGATCACGAAGCGGCTCATCCCCTCCCCTGCGGGTGGGAAGGCTTTGAGTTCCTTGCCTGCATTGTAACTGACATCTTCCGGAATGAGGCATGACCCAGTGGATGCTAAAAGCCAAAAGAGGCATAGAATGCCGCTCAATCTTAATGAAGCCTTTCTTGAAACCTTTCCGGATCTCTTGAGTTCCATATTTTTTACTTGGGGGATGGTGCCGGAGATGATGACGGAGCAGGCTTGATCGGATCCATCCTAGCGATCCATGCCAGAAGAATCCCCCGTTGAGAGGATGTGGTGAAGTGAAGTAGTCCCCAACGTAGTAGTGATGCTCCGTGGGCGGGATCTCCCTGCTTCTCGAAGCATCGAGCACCCTCAAGCAGTAAGCGGAACTGGACAGGATTTTCCTTGGCCAGCTTATAAGCTAAGGCAAAGCTGGCCTCCGCCGCCGGAAGAACCCCAGCATCCATCTGGGCGGCTCCCAGAGCCTCAAGGTAAAGGCTCTGCCCACCCTGTTTGGCCCGGGCGACAAGATCCCCGGCCGACTGAAGCACATCCCCGTTATGGGCAAGAATGATCCTGCGATAATCGGTCCAGACGCTCTTTGAGGGAGATGTACTGTCGGCCTGAGCAAAGCAGGCATAGGGACGGTAGAGGGGATCACCCACCAGGATGCTCATCCAAGAGAGTACGGGCTGGGCAGCATAGTAACTCTCGGCCAGATTGGATCCGGAAAGCAGGCTGGAACTCAGGATGCCGAAGTCGGTGGTGAAAGCCAGGTAAGGCTCATAGACATTCCCCACGGAGGCGCTGGCCCCATGTTGGATTAGCGGGCCGGTCCATCCCTTGAGCGGATCATGCAAGGTGGTGGCGCTGAAGGAATGCAAATGCGCGGCCACGGCTCCCGGCACGAACCGGAAGAAAGCATCCGCGAATGGGCCGTCGATATTCTCGGAGTACCAGCCGTAATAAGCGGCGGCATCAGTGACCGGAAATCCTGATTGGTAAGTATCGGGCAGGTCATCCGTGATCACCGGGATGCCGTAACGCCTCATGGCCGCGCCGGCGGCCCTGATCCAGTTGTCCCCCTGCACATATCCGGCAGAGGTGATGGAACGAAGATCGATATATCCCCACCCCCAAAGGCCCTCTTTCTCTGCCCGGATACCATTCAGAACCATGGATCTGACGGCCTCTACGCTCGGAGCGTCGAGCCGAGCCACGAAGAGCAGGGCCGGAGGCACCTGGGAGTTGAAGATGGATTGCGAGGCGTTGTTGCAGATGGGGTTCTTGAGCACGCCCGAGATCTGCGGTGAAAAGAGTCCCAGTATAGAGAGCTCCGAGTCGACAGATGCGGCATTTACAGTGCCGACTGGAGCAGGCTGGATCTGTGAATCACCGGGATAGTCGGCGCATTCCTTGATCTTCAAGGGGATACCGCGGATCACAGCAGCATAACGAATGCTCGAGGCGATCACGATGGGACGGTTCATCATGTCCCTAGTGACGCTCCAATACCCGCGCCTCACTAGTTCCTGCCTGAGCGGCGTAGCGATGGAGGTGTCGTAATCGTTCCGGGTAATCTCCTCCGCATTTGTTGTCGAAAGGGGGATCTCATGCGAGGGATCAATCTCTCGTGCTGAACAGTAGAAGTCGGCCAACACCTTGGAGTCGGGATCATTCGCATTATAAATCACCACGGTCGCGGCCGCATCCTCCTGGGGAGTTGCTGCAGATAGCTGGCCACAATTCAGAAAGACTGCAACCAGGAGGAATCCAGGCAATAGGTGAAAGATCCGTTTCATACTCATGCCTGCCTTGCTTCACCCAACTTCACGCGGAGGCCATCATAGGCAAGATGGAATCCCGGAGGCAGTTCCTGCTGCTTCGCAGCATGGGAAACCTCATGACATAAATGGATGAACAAGGTGCTTGCTGGCCCGACTGATCTAGCTGCAACAATGGCCTGATCGAAATTCATGTGTGTAGGATGAGGTCTATCTCTTAGGGCGTCCAGCACCAGTAGCTCGGCGCCCCGGGCGGCCTCGACAGCCGCAGTCGGCAGTTCTGAACAGTCGGTGAAGTAGGCTAGTAACTTCCGACCATTCCTATGAAAAACATAGCCTGTGGTGGTGAATTTCCCGTGCGGCAGGTCGACGGGGACCACGGTCGTCTCGCCCAGTTGAAAAGGACCCCGGATCAGATTCGGGGCAAGGCGGAGATAATTTTTCCAAGTCTGAGGTTCATCAAAAGCATAACGGAAGGTATTTCTGAGCCCCTCCATCGTCTCTGCGGAGGCATAAATAGGCATTTCCTTATCATCCATTTCGCAGAAGCGTCTCATGTCGTCGAATCCCATGATGTGATCCGTATGGGCATGCGTGATCAGGGCCGCATCCAGTCTGGTAATCCCCTCCCGAAGGCACTGCATTCGGAACTCAGGGGCGGTATCGATCACGAAATGGAAGTCAGGAGCTTTCACCAAGAGAGAAGTGCGACCGCGTTGATCCCTAGGATCAGAAGAACAACAGACGGGGCAGTCGCAGCCAATGATGGGAACACCCTGGGAGGTACCTGTGCCAAGAAAGGTGATTTCCAACGAATCCATGAGACTTTATCCCGCAGAGGCGCAGAGACGCTGAGTATAATCCTTCAATTCCATGGATGCAGACGGCAATCCGGTTTTTGAGAAGTACTCTGTTTTCGTGAACTGAGTGATGACAGATTCAAACAATTGAATGCGAAACACATTCCATTTCATTCATTTATTCTCTGCGCCTCTGCGCCTCTGCGCGAGTCTGTTTTCTTTCGGGGCACCAATTGAGCGCTTCAACTTCCCTCCCCCCGGTGGCATAGTAGCCGCCATGTCGGCCATGCTCCGATCTCTCCGAATCCGCAATCTAGCCCTTGTTGAGGAGCTGGAATGGGATCTTCCTGCCGGTTTCACAGCCGTGACCGGCGAGACCGGCGCCGGAAAATCGATTATCCTAGGAGCACTCAAATTCCTGCTAGGCGAAAGGGCGGACCGAGGGGTAGTCAGAGCCGGCGCATCGTCTGCGGGGATCGAGGCGCTCTTCTCACTGGAGGAGACTCGTGAGATCGATTCACTACTAGAGGAATCCGGCATCGATCCCTGTCAGGAGGGAGAACTGATTCTGAAAAGAACCATCGCCGCTGAGGGGAGCAACACGATGGGAAGGCAGTTCATCAACGGCAGTCCCTGCAATCTCTCGGTCCTCAAGGAACTCGGCACTCGTCTCGTCGATCTGCACGGCCCCCATGATCACCAATCCCTGTTCTCACGACGTGAGCAGACCCTGCTGCTGGACCGTTACTGCGAGGCACTTCCGCTGAGAGAAGTCTATCTGGAACGGCGCGCTGATGTGGCCTCAACCAAACGTCATCTGGATGAACTCGAGGCCTCGGCCGGTGGTGGGGATCGCATCGAACAACTGCGGCTCGAAGTCGGGGAGATCAACTCCGCCAATCTGGTCGAAGAGGAAGAAGAGACGCTGAACGCCCGATACAAAGCCGCCTCGAATAGTCGCCGCCTGATCGAACTCTCAGCCTCCTCGATCGAGCGTCTCGATGACGAGGAACGGGGAGCGAGTTTGGCGCTCTCGGAGTCAGCCCGACTTCTCAGGGAACTCGGTCGGTTGGATGACCGCTCCGTCCCGCATCTGGAGACACTGGAGAGGATCACGGGCGATCTTGATTCCCTGATCTCGGATCTTCGTGATTATGCGGAGACCATAGAGGTCGATGCCGGTGAACTCCATCAGCTCGAGGAGCGTCTGAACCTAATCTCCACGTTGCGGCGAAAGTACGGCCCGGCGCTTTCCGACGTGATTGCCAGGGGTGAGGCCTCAGCCGCCCTACTCGATAAACTCTCGGGGTACGCGGAACTGAAATCTGCCGCCGAACAGCATCTCTCCGAAGCACAGAGTAAGCTTCAATCAGCAGCCGAAAAGCTTGGAGCGAAACGCGCACAGGGAGCTGGCAAGCTTGCCAAGCTCGTGGCTAGGGAACTGGCCGACCTAGGGTTCAAGCAGGCTGGATTTGAAATCACTCTTGAGAAGCAGGCAGAGTACGGCCTTGACGGAGGTGAGGTTGCAGAGTTCCTCTTTGCTCCGAATCCGGGTGAACCCGTACAGAACCTCCGATCCATCGCTTCCAGCGGAGAAATCTCCCGCGTGATGCTGGCGCTCAAGTCAGCACTTGCCGCGCAGGACAAGATTCCGCTTCTGGTCTTCGACGAGATCGATGCCAATGTCGGAGGCGAGATCGCCACCAAAGTTGCGGCCAAGATGAGGGAACTTGGGGCCGGCCACCAGGTCCTCTGCATCACTCACCTTCCTCAGGTCGCAGCGGCTGCAGCGACGCAGTTCATGGTGATAAAATCCGTCCAAGAGGGACGGACCGAAACAACCCTCTCTTCGGTCGAAGGATCCGATCGCATCTCCGAGATCGCCAGAATGCTGGGAGGGGTGAGCGAATCCGCAAAGGCCCACGCTGAGGCGCTGATTCGGGTATCCATTGGCTAGCGTTGATTTCAGCGGACAGCACTGAGTAACGCACCGGTCATGGCACTTTATTATCTCAAGGAATCAGATGACGGGGGGACGCCTGCGGCTCCCTCTGCATTAGTCAAATCCAAGGACATCAGCTCCCCTATCCTGAGCATCGCCTTTGGTGCGATCATTCTGCTCGCCACATTTGTTCAAATGCTCGGCCTGACGTGGCCGTTCGAGGAACATCTCCTCCTTTCTCTCCCTCCATCAATACTGCCAAATTATCCCCCAACACCCGCCATCAGACCGCTTGAACTTCCGGCCACTAACGGGAACTTGGCATCCCTCGACGTCGCTATGGCTCTGCGTGGTTTGGGCAAACTCCATCCGGCACGGATCCTGATCGCAGGGAAAGTGACCTCGGATAAGGAATCAGAGCAACTCCTGCTGGGAGTTCTCAATACGATCCGCGCCGAGGGAATTGACATTATCCAAACCCAGGAGTCTTCGCCTGCAGCAGAGTACCATTCTATCCCCCTTTGCCGCTATAATCTCCCCTACTGGATCAGTGATCCCTTGAGGTTGGAAAGCGTGCCCGGAAAAATATCAAATAAGGGCCAGTATTGCTTTCTGCCAGCTTCAGCAGATCCCTCGGGTGGTCTCCAACTCTTTGCCGAAACGAATCATGGCGAAATCGTCGGATCCATCTGGTGGGAGATTTTTCGGGAAATCTCCCGGTTGGGATCCATGAAACCTTCCCCGGACATTTCTCCTGTCTGGCTTCTCGGAGGAAGGCTTCTTGTGTTTCCGGAACGATCCCCGGTTTTCCTTACAAATCGCGGATCCCTTCCCCTCAAGGAGAGCAGATCCAACAAGGTCAAATCCCCTACCCCTAGACTTGAGGACTTCCTTCTCGGAATTGAGCAGAAAGAGCGTGGGGAGAAATCGGCCCCTTTCGACATGCAGTGGAATGACGGCCTCGTGGTCCTGTGTCACGAAGGTGACCTATCTTCCCTTGCAACTCTTCAGCAAATGGAGTCGCAACGTGCTTGGAGGCATCTTTCCTGGATTTCCCAGATCGTTCTCGGTGCGGGATGCATGATACTGCTCCTCATCGGTGTACGGGCAGGCAGGACACCATCACTGATCCTGGCGGTGCTAGTGACTGTTGCAACGCTTGCCGCCACAATGCTCGCCTTACGTCACGGTATACTTATTCCGTGGCTGGCCCCTGCCTTCGTCACCCTGGGACTGCTGGTCCGAGAAACGCTTCCCAGATTTCCTAGATCTCCTAGATAAAGGGTAAGAGAGGGTACTTCTTCCCGAGGACCATTTCGCTCGGCGCTCCGAGCCATTTCTCAAGAGCCGTGGCATAGACGGAACGAAAGTCCGTGCCGAACTTGAGATCGCCGTCGTGCAGATCGGTCAGGCTTGGATAGTTACCGTAAAGACCGGGCTTCACTCCCCCTCCCATGACGAAGAGTGGTGCGGCGGCTCCGTGATCCGTACCGCCACTGGCGTTCTCGGAAACACGGCGACCGAACTCGCTGAAGGAAATCATCAGAACGCGGTTGAAATTCCCCTGAGCCTTCAGATCCTGCGCAAAGGCGGATGTTGCCATGCTCAGATCGTTCATAAGACGCTCATGAGAGGGCAACTGGTTCGCATGCGTGTCGAACCCTCCCTGAGAAACGTAATAGACGCGTGTTGGCAATCCTCCGGCAATCAGGCGACCGACCAGATTGAGGTTGTTCCCGAGCTGTGACTGCGGGTAGTTGACCGAGCTCTTGGTCTTCCGAGTGATAGCAAGGATCTTGTCACTGCTCATCTGCGCACCAAGAGCTGTCCTCTGGAGGAACTCGACGGTGCTCCCTTCGTCGTCCGCCGGTCCGGAGATCATCCCGATCGAACCTCCTGAATTCTCACTCAGGGAACTGTGTCCCGCATCGGCAAGCTGGTTCATTTGCCTCATGAACATGTCGGCTGAGGCCGGATCGCTCGCAGCATCGCTCATATAGCGGAACTGCTCGGGATTACTGAATGCCACCCCCTTGGGTATCGGTGAGGCAAAAGCCTGGGGAGTCTGTCCGCCGATCGCCACCCCCACCGTGGAGGGGTCAGTTCCCTGGCAGCAGTTATCAAAATATTTTCCAAGCCATCCTTCAGACTCGTTCTTGTCTGCATCACTTCCTGTCTGCCAGATCTCGGTCGATCGGAAGTGTGAGCGATTAGGATTAGGGTAACCGACGCCTTGCACCATGCCTAGGCAGCCCTGAGCGTAGAGATCATGGAGGCCGGTCAGCTTCGGATGAAGACCTGCATAGTCGCTGATCCTGAGGACGCCCGTCTTTGGAATAGCGATTTTTGGGCGAGCCTTGTAGTAAGCGTCATCCCCGTAGGGAATGAGTGTGTTCATCCCATCGTTGCCACCTGCCAGTTGGAGCACGATCAGGATAGTGCCATCCTTACCCGTCGTGATCTGTCCAGGAGTGGCAGCGGCCATGGTGTCGAGACAGAGAAAGGTCTTCTCCAGAAAGAGAGGAACCGTGTAGGCAAGGGCACCTCCTAGAACCGATGTCCTGAGAAAGTCACGCCGAGTATGGAGGGGTTGATCTTTGGGGGATTTCATGGGAAGGAGGGATGAAAGGTGAAACCTGAAACCTGAAGAATATGAAGGTAGTTACTGGATCGGATGAAATCGATATATCAACTTGGCACGAAATATTTGAGAATCTGATAAAAACTTACTTGATTTCATAAGGCCGCACTTTATTTCAGCTTTCAAGTTTCAGCTCTCATCCTTTTCACTTATGTCAGTTGGTAGTCGGGGGTGCTCATCATGAGCTGCATGAGATCGCGGACGACATTATCGGAATAAGGTGTTGGGTGTTTTTCCAGATAGGTCAGGTAGGTGGCGCGATCCTTGATAGGAAGCGGGTAGTTGAACACCCGAAATGCCAGTTCATCCAGAAGCTGGTCGGAGCTCCCCCGGAGGCTTAACGGGGCGATTGTTTCCAGAGGAATCACCGCGATCTTGGTATTGCCGCCACCCAGGATGCGAGCCTTCCCACTGAGCAGATAGGCTGCCAGGTTGTAACGATAGAGTAGACTGGAGGCGCTGATCCATGAACGCCCTCCATCCCAGCCCTTGACGTTCGGCGGAGCGAAAACAACCTGACCCAGCGAGGAGAGGGAGTTTTCCAGCACTCGCTCATCCGGAAGAGGGATCTCCAGCATCTTGGTTGTCTGCATGATCCATTGCACTGGACTCTTAATCTGGTGATGGACGACCTTAGGCGAATAGAAGACAGAGCTGCTGAAGATCTTTTGGAGGGTTGCCCCGATATCATAACCGTTGGAGAGCAGGAGTTCTGCCACGGCGCTGAGGGTTGCTTCAGGAGGATTCTCAGCCACGAAAAAGACCCAGAGTTTTTTTCCAATGAACCGAGCGCACTGGGGTTGAGCCACGATCGCATCGATGATGTCATCACCTGATAAGTTTCCCGTCTTGTCGAAAAACGTCTTCGTGCCGGGATCAAAATCCCTTTCCTGAAAGTGAAACTGGCCGGTCTCGTAATTGATGCGGTATCCGGTGAAGGCACGGGCTGATTCCTGGATATCCCTCTCTGTGTAATGACCCTCACCCAAGGAGAAGAGTTCCATGATCTCACGGGCAAAGTTCTCGTTGGGATGGTCCTTGCGACTCTGACCGAGATCGAGCCACCGGATCATGGCCGGATCGCGTGACAAGGCCTTGAGCATATCGGGAAACTTCCCGAGGGCGTAACGGCGAAGCGTATCGTTCTGCTGCCACATCAGGTAGGGATCATTCACCTTCTGATTGCTGGTGGCGAAGTGACCGTGCCAGAAGAGGGTGGCCTTTTCCTGTAGGGGGGCGGCTGTGTAGCGCATCCTATTTAGCCACCAGAGGCGGAGATCGAGCATCGATGCGGCCTCCACTTTGCGTAACTCCTTCACTACTGTCTTGCGCTCGTCCTCCGTGAGTGCCGCTTTTTCACGCCGCTTGTACTCGAGGCGTTGATCCGGCATGAGTAACTCGGGTCTCGGAAACAGATCACTGTCATCATCAGCCTGGATAAAGGTGGCCACAGCCTTTTCCGGCCCCATTCTGACTAGTGCATCTATCTCCGAAGGAGTGCCTCCAAAGCCTGCCCTATCAAGCAGATGTGCAGCCATCTTGCGATCCCAGAGCTTTTCGGGAAACGGGGAGAACATCAGTTACTACAACACCATGTCCTTTGGAAAGTTGCAGTATGATTTGAGGGTTTTTAGATTCCCCTGAACTCATGACTAAGACGGACTGAGTCGAAATTGCCCTCGCGGGTTCTGATAACGTTCTCATAGACTTCACGATCATGCGTTTTACGAATCTGACGAGGAGTGCCGGGATCGGTTCCAACTGTTATCGCCTCGACCTTCCGGAGGGTTCCGTGATCCTCGACTGCGGCATGGATCCCGAGCAGGTCGGCCATGACGCGACACCCATCTTGGAGGAGGTGGAAAATGGATCGATCCGCTCCACGATCCTCACCCATGCCCATCAGGACCATGTCGGTTGTCTTCCCCTACTCCAGTCCCGTCAGCCGGGAATGCCCGTCCTCATGACCCTGGGCACCGCCCGGATTGCCGATGTCATGCTGCACAATTCGGTCAATGTCATGAACCGCCAGCAGGAAGAACTGAAACTTGCCGACTATCCCCTCTTCAGTCACCGCGCCATTGAAATGGCTTCGCGTATGTGGCGGCACTGCGCTCTCGAGCGCCCTCTCTCGCTGGATGGTGATCGTGTCGCGGGAGAGACTGACTCAACAACAGTCACCTTCCATGACGCGGGACATATCCTAGGCTCCGCAGGCGTCATGATCCGCTCGGAGGGTAAGAAGTTCTTCTACACGGGCGACGTGAACTTCGAGGACCAGACCATCCAGACAGGAGCCCGCTTCCCCGAGGAACCGGTCGATGTCCTGCTCATGGAGACGACCCGTGGGAATGCCCCTTTACCCGACGGCTTCACCAGAGCTAAGGAAGAAATCCGATTTGCATCAGCCGTCGCTGCGGCTCTCGGGGAAGGGGCCAGCATAACAATCCCGGTCTTCGCTCTCGGAAAGACCCAGGAGGTCATGGCACTGCTCTGGCAAATGCAGAGAGACCGCGTCATCCCCCCCACCCCTCTCTATGTCGGGGGACTCAGCAGCAAGATCACAGCTGTCTACGACACAATGGCTGCTCAAGTGCCGAGACGCCTCCCCCATCTCCGCCTTATGAATGACGTCGCCCCGTATGTGGCCGGGGGGGCTGAGATTCAATCGCTCAACCCCCGAAAGCGTGCCATCTATGCACTCAGCAGCGGCATGATGACCGAGAATACTCTCTCCAATGTCTTTGCCCGGAAGGTGCTGCCTGATCCTTCTCAGTATCTTTTCTTTGTCGGCTATGCAGATCCCAACTCACCCGCGGGACATGTCAGGAATGCTGAACCGGGAAGCGTCGTGCAACTTACCTCAGCGGGGGCGCCCGTTCCCTTTCACTGCCACAGGGAGGTCTTCACCTTCAGTGCCCATGCTCAGAGGGATGATCTTCTCTCCTATGCGATCAAGGTCAGGCCTAAGACCATCCTTCTGGTCCATGGAGACGAACCGGCAGTCGAATGGTTCAAGAGCGAACTCTACTCAGCGCTACCTGACACCAAGGTCATCGCACCTCCCCCAGGACAGACGATCGAGCTGTAGAAGATCGTAAAGATTACTTACCCAGCAAGGACGCTTTCAGATCGGCGGCCACAGGATTCGACCCGAACCAGAGGCTGAGAAAGGATTTCTGGAAGTCGCGCCCCGGGATGGTTCCCTTCAGGGTTCCTTGATCGATCACAATGGTGTTCGTGCCGATAAACTGGACCTGCTCAACCCCCAAGTTTTTCAAGGGACCGAGCATGGCAATGAAAGCATCGCGATCCCGTGCATAGCCGGGATAGGTGTAGCTGACGCTCTGGGCAAACTGAGAGGTCCAAGCCTTGACTACATCGGATTGACCGACGGCTCGCAGGAAGGTGAAGTCGAACTGCATGGGGCCCTGTGAAGACATCATGGATGTCGCCGTCCTGATCGCCGCAGGAGTGTAGACTGAGGCTACGTAGATCTTGATCGGGATCATCAGCAGGGTGAATGTACGCAATCCCGCACCATTGAGCTGCAGTTTCTGACCATTGACCTGAGCCATCGGAGGAACGCTCACCCCTTGAATCTCAAGGGCCTTCAGAGGCAACGCGCTCAGAAGCAGAGAAAGGATAGGAAGTGTGAATCCTCTCTTCATTGCTAAGCGCCGTAGCTCTTGGTGAACTTCTTCTTACCCTCGTCTTCCTCGACGGGAGTTGACTCGGCTTTTGGGATCTCGGACTGGATTGTCGGCCCAGTAGCATCAACGTGATCATGAGTGCAATTCTCATCATGGACATGTCCGGTGGCTCCGGATTCGGCTCCAGCAACTGAACCTGAAGCCACCTGAACGAAGGCCAACTGGAGTTCCGAGAGGACGCTGGTCAGGATTTTTTCTTCATCCTGGTTGAGGTTTCCCCGGGTCTTCTCCTTGATGATCTCCAGGTGGTCGATGAACATCTTGGCAGCATCGAGATTGACCTCAGCTTTGCCTGTGGAGGGATGGGCCATCTGTCCGAGACAGAGGGCTGCCTGCTGTGCATTCATCATCACAAGTTCGATGAAGCGCTGGGTGAGATCGGCGGAGTTTGTTGATTGCTGGATTTCGGCCATGGGATTGTAGGGTATGGGGTTTAGGTGATGGGTAATGGGAAGAAATGAGCTAAGGTGCCTTGGTGGGATTGTGAAGCGGTTCGGCAGCCTTGGATACTGGAGGACCTACGACAACTTCTACGCTCTTGGCATCGCCGAAATATTTGTTGGCCACTCGCTTGGTATCCTCAAGGGTTACCTTTTCAATCTCGGCCTTACGGACCTTGTCATGATCGTAGCCAAGGCCGAGCAGTTCGTTAGTTGCACAGACTCCGCCAAGTGCAGCCGCTGACTGATTTCGGATCGCCTCTGCGCCCAGCAGCTTGGCCTTAGCCCGGTCGAGCTCGACCTGCGTAAGGCCCTCGGCAGCAAGCTTGTCGATCTCGTCGTTGAACTCATGCTTGGCCAGATCAACCTTCTTCGGATCGGTGCCGAGATAAAAGACGAAGGCGCCGGGCGCCAGGCCGGTGGAGTTCGACGCTCCTACAAAATACGCCAGTCCGAGCTTTTCGCGGATGCGGACAAAGAAGCGCGAGCCCAAATCGCTGGAAGCCTCCTCGATCAGTTCCAGAGCAGGTCGGTCGACTGCATCGATCGTTGTTCCCAGGAATCCCCTCATGATCACCGACTGCTGTTTCTGGCGCTCGGCAGAAGCCTCCACAGATTCCTTGAGTGGTGAAGAGACAGGAGGTTGGGCCAAGGAGATCTCGCCTGAAGGGAGAGTCCCGAATTCTTTTTTCGCAAGGGCCAGCACTTCGTCGGGATTCACCGCACCGAAGATGGTGAGGACTCCGTTCTTGCCGACAACGAGCCTGTCCCGATAGGCCTTCAAATCGGAAGGGGTCAGCTTGGAAACGGTTTCCGGGGACCCGGTAGTACGGAGTGCGTAGGGATGGCTCCCGTAGAGACGCGGCTTGAGGAGATTGCGAGCCGTCGTGGTGATCTGGTCATCCTCGGCCTTGATCGACGCAAGCTGGGAATCCTTCTCTAGGGCGACTTCTCCCTCCGGAAAAGTGGCGTTGAGCAGGACATCCGAGAGGATCTGCATACCTAGCGGAAGATCATCCTTCATCACCTCGACGGCGACCGAGAAGCTATTGTTGCCCGAAGTGGCTCCGATCGATCCCCCCACATGCTCAACGGACTCGGCGATCTGCTGGGCCGTGCGGGTCCGGGTTCCCTTCACAATGGTGCTAGCTGCAAGCTGGGAGACTCCGTTCTTCTCAGGAATCTCGGCCAAGAGACCTCCGCGGAATGCGGCGATGATGGAGACCAAGGGGAGCCGGTTATCCTGATGAATAAGGACTCGGAGACCATTGGGAAGGACTTCCTTGCTGATCTTTGATTCGGCAGTTTTTGCGTCAACCCCCTCACCTGATTTTGTATGATCGATCGGATCGAGCGAGGTAACGGTGAGTCCCTCCGGCTTGAGATAAAGGGCAGCCACGCGGCGAACATCCTCAGGTTTCACCTTCTCGATAGACTCGAGGTATCGTTTCCCAAATTCTGCATTTCCTGTCATCAGCCAGCCGTTCCCATAGTCGGAAGCACGCCCTCGCATTGTGGACAGTCCGTGATAATGCTCGTAGAGAAGAGCCTTCTTCGCCTTGGCCAGTTCGGGGAGGGTAATCCCCTCCCTTGCGACTTTCTCCACCTGGGCAAGGATCTCCTTCTCGGCGGCATCACGCTTGTCGGGATCAGCAATTGCTCCGACATAGATCAGGCCTTCCTTAGGGGTCAGGGTATAGAGTCCTGCTCCGATCTGGTGAACCAGCCCCTTCTTCTCACGAACCTCCGTATTCAGGATGGAGCTCGTACCCGTCCCAAGAACAGCCGAGAGGACCTCGACGGCGGGTGCATCGGGACTCGTGGCGCCGGGAGCACGCCAGGCTATATTCATGCGGCTGAGATCCGTGGGGAAGGTATCCCTGGCCTCTTGCTTACCGAGTTGAGGTGGCTCCTCAGCGATCGTCACCGGTTCGAGCGGCATACGGGGATATTTCTCGAAGCAGGCTGTCAATTGATCGCGGATCTCGGCGGCATTGACATCGCCGACCACGACAAAGCAGAGATTGTTCGGAACGTAGCGGCGCTTGTAGTAATCGAGGACATCCTGCCGGTTCAGCTTGTTATAGATGTCGAGATGACCGATCACCGGTTCCTTGAATGGGCTCGTGTGGAAGGCCGTTCGGAAGAGCAGGAGCGAGGCGGTGCGATCGGGATTGTCGTAGCCCATTGCGAATTCACGACGAATGACCTCCTGTTCCTTGTTGTACTCGGCTTCAGGAAGCGTGGCGTTCATCATGGCATCTGCCAGAATATCGACCGCCTTGGCTGCACCCGTGGCAGGGACATCGATCCAGTAGACAGTACGATCATAGGAGGTGTAGGCATTGATATACCCCCCCTGATCCTGGACCTGACTCGCAATCACGCCGGGTGCCCGGGAGGTAGTCCCCTTGAAAAGCATATGCTCCAGAATATGGGAAAGCCCGGCTCCCAAGAGCTTTCCTTCGTGGATGGATCCGGTATTGCACCAAGCCTGCACGCTCGCGACGGGCGCACCCTTGTTCTCCTCGACGATCAGGGTCAGTCCGTTGGGGAAAGTGAAGACCTGCGGCTTTGAAGAAAGCCTCGGATCTCCTTTTGCAATAGTATCGACGATCGCAGAAACGTCCCCCTCACTTTTTTTGGAAGACCCATGGTTGTTATGTTTCTCGGGAGAGGCAGTGAGTACAGGAAGAGCAAGGATGGTCATGAGTACTGGGAGTGTTTTCATTTGGTAAAAAACGCCTGCTGATCGCCAGAAACCGGGTCAGCAGTGGTCATTGGTACAGGTGGTGGAGGAAGAAAGGGGACAACAAAGACCACATGAAAGTCGAATCCACTCTCAAAATCATCGATCCGGTCATTCTCGGTGCGACCGAAGGCTCCCGCCTCCACAAGGCTGAACACCATCTCTCCGATATCACGACAGGAAGCGATCCCCCAATAATTAAGGACGGTCGGAGCCATCGGGCCGAATTCTCTCAGGGCCATGCGCTTGAAGCCCTCAAGGAGCTCTTCCGCCGAGACATGGGAGGAGATTGGCTGCTGCTTAGATTTGGAGCGTTTTTTGAGCGTCTCCTCCAGTGACTCGCGCAAGAACTGGTATCCCTCGGGCCGGTATTTGTCCTTTTTGGCGACAGCTAAGGCGACAGCCTCGTTAAATCCAGAAACTTTCATGAAATAAAGTCGATGGGGTCAGTGGGTGGAACCGGAGTGAGTAATTGTTTGATGGGGAAGCATTCCTGTCATACGCAGATGCCTGATCCCTGCTCCCACGAGCAATGATGCCAGAATGAAGATCATCACTGTCTGCTCCTGCCGTGTCAGATTCAACATCCCAACACGATAATGCGGACGGGCGAAGGTGCAAGTGTCACAAGTTGATTCCATTTCTTTTAACTGCTGCCTCTTCAGTTCTTCCCTTATCCTCACCATCCCCGGGTTTCGACAGCATCCAGATAACGGCCTACCGGGCCTTTCCGAACAGGGGATTCTGGAGATTTTAAAAACAGGTCAAAGAGACCACTGCGGACGGGCACCTTCGCCGCTTCGTACCAGTCCAGATAGGCGTTGATGGCTTGGGAGCGTCTCAGAATATCTGATCGAAGTGCAGTGAGAGCGGCCAAGCGTCCACTGAGTTTTTTCCCAGAAAGAGCTTTGCCCGATTGCAGGAGATCAGTTGTCGAGTCGATGAGGGGAATCACCAGGGGATTCGCTTGGAAACGCAAGGCACGGAGTTTTGCACAAATCCCTTGGGAAGTGAATTCCCATCCCCTCTCCTTGCGAAGCTTCTCAAAGGAGCCGGCATCGATAGGAATCGCCTTTGCGATAACATCATATCTGCCGAGGCTCTCCGTGGAGGTCAGCTCTTCGGTGATGTTTTTTTCTTCACGGGAAGAAGTTGCCATTAGCAAAAGCCACTCCCTCTCCACCTTCTGCATCGGCCATCCAGAAGGCCAACGTGATAATGAGGACAATGAGCCAGATTGCTTTGCGGAGGAGTCAGACTGGATCCATTTTCTGAATATGGTACCCCTCTCTCCCTTCAATCCTACCTGAAGGAGACACGCTGCCCTAGCATCGTAATTTGCTTCCAAGAGATGATTACTCTCATCAGGAGGTCTCTCTACCAGAAAGGCCTCGATTCCAGGCGGCGCTCCTCCGCGTAGATACGAGGCCTGGATGGTTTTTTGAGTTTTGGCATCAATACATAGGGCGGCCAATCCGTGGGAGAGCCATGCAGGGATCTTCGGAATGGAGGAACCAACTGGAGGGGCTTTCCCATGATAGCACTCCCGGAGAAGCATCGCTGCTATGAGAAGTCTAGCTGTCTGGCTTGCCGATTGCGGAGTGTCTTGCTCCAAGAGATCAACCTGAATACGGGGCTGGCCGCCTTCCAGAGCATCAACCCTGAGACTTGGCAGCGCTTGTCCCGAGGACTCGAGACCATGTAGCACGATCATGACAGGATGATAATCCTGCGGCTCAAAGCCGGTTAACTCGTAAAAACGTTTCTCGACACCGCTCAATAGACGTTCCTCAGTGCGTAAGATAGAGGGATCACCGCAATGCAGACGAAAGACCCCCTGGGGAGTAGTGCTGTCGGCCTGACCCGCAACGGCATTCTGAACGCGTAGCAGCATGAAAATCCAGGCCACAACCCCGACAACGAGGAGGATACGGAAACAGTTACCTCCTCCGGTCATGTGATTAGGCAAACTAAGGGCGTGTGATCAAGTCAATGTAGCCGGGGCGGATCCGCACTGTCTCGGCCCCCTTGATCACCTGCAACTCTTTGGCAAAGGGGGCGGAGCAGGAATTCATGAATGGGGTAATCAGCGAAAGGAGCGGCCCGTTTAGGGGCAGCAGTCCGAGACTTCCTGACTCGGGCATGAGATTCCACTGCCGCGAGCCACCGGAGAGACTGAATGACTCTGAAAGATGGAGAGGATAACTCATCAAGGTTATCGTCACCGAAAAACGAAGGGCACCATTGGTAAGTATCACCGAACTCTCCATCCACTGAGGCATCGGTATGAAATCAAAGGGTGGAGCCCATTGGATTTTTCCCGCCTGAGCAAGCGCCTGATTGATGAGCTGCTGTGAGATTGTCACCGGCACTCCCCTTGACCCTAGGATATTTTGCTGGAGGATAGCCGGGGCATTGGCAATCGGGCGGGAGTCGGGAAGTGGCGACTTAGGATCCATCAGGGCCAGAACGAACGCGACGCCCAGAGCAACCAATAGGAGATAACGGAAAATTCCCAAGAGATGGGAAAAGAGAGAACGTTTTTCCTTGGACTCTTCATCAAATCGTTGCGCCCGGCCGGCTGCGATAGCCACCGATGGCAGAAGGGGCGCACTCCCATCACCCTGAGAAGTTTTTGGAGTTTTTGGAAGGATAGCCCCGCAATGAGAGCAGTAAACCAGCGAGGAGGAGCTATCCTGAGCGCAAGAGGCGCAGCGGATGATGCTCATGATTTCTTAGGCGGGGATTTCCTGCCCTTAGTGGACTCAGGCGAGGAGGTTTTCTTTGTTTCGGCCTTGGGTGTGGAAGTTTCAGCCTTATCAGTCTTGGCCGGGGCAGAAGAGCTTTCTGCAGGCTTTGAGGGTGTTGATTCACTTTTTTTAGCGCTTTCCGCCGCGCTCTTGTATCCCTCGCTACGATAATCGGTGATATAGAAGCCTGAGCCCTTGAAAATGAGCCCCGCCCCTGCCCCGATCAGTCTCTTCACCTTTCCCTTACCCCAAGTCTTCATGCAGCACTTTTCCTTGGGGCAGGTTTTGTAGGCATCATCCTTCATGGATTGGAAGGCCTCAAAGGTCTTCTTGCACTTGGAGCATTCGTATTCGTAGGTCGGCATGACTTGATGCTATAGGGTAAAATTCCCGACTACTAGGTTCCTTAGAGCAACTCGGCGATCTGGACGGCATTCAGAGCCGCCCCCTTCAGGAGTTGATCCCCGCTCACCCAGAATGTCAGGGCATTCGGCAGGGCACAATCAAGACGAAGCCTTCCCACTCGGCAGTCATCTTCCCCACTGCACTCGATCGGCATCGGGTAGATCGCCTTGGAAGGATCGTCATGCAGAATAATACCCGGTGCAGCCATGAGAACCTTACGAGCTTTCTCAAGCGAGATGGGCTTCTCGAATTCGGCGGTTACCGCCACCGAGTGGGCGCGGTAGACAGGAACCCGGACGCAGGTCACCGATGCTGTGAAGTGAGGGAGGTGCATGATCCGGCGACCCTCATTCTGCATCTTCATTTCCTCGCGTGTGTAGCCATCCTCCAGGAACGAATCGACATGAGGAAGGACATTGAAGGCGATCTGGTGGGGATAGACCTCCTTGGTAACAGGGCGACCCTCGGAGATCGCCTCGACCTGCTCGCGGAGTTCTTCGATGGCACGGGCTCCCGTGCCGGAGACGGCCTGATAGCTTGAAGCAATGACCTTCTTCAGTCCAAAGGCCTGATGCAGGGGATAAACCGCCAACAGCGTGATTGCGGTGGTGCAGTTCGGATTAGCCAAAATCCCTGAATGAGAGGCAGCATCGGCGGCATTGATCTCCGGAACGACCAACGGAACCTCCGGGTCCAGCCGGAATGCCGAGGAATTATCCACGACGATCGCGCCGGCCTTTACCGCATGAGGCGCGAACTCCTTGGAGATCCCTCCCCCGGCACTGAAAAGCGCTATGTCGATTCCCTCAAAGCTCATTTCGGTGAGCGGCTCAACCATGATTTCTTCGCCGCGGAACTCCAGGCTCTTACCGGCAGAACGGGGTGACGCAAGCAGGCGCAGGGAAGCGACGGGATAGTTCCGTCTCTCCAGAACCCTTATCATCTCGATGCCAACAGCGCCGGTGGCCCCGACGATGGCAATGTGCTTGGGAGAGGAGATACTGTTACCTTGGTCTGTCATGCTCATGATGTGAGGTAAAAATTGCCTTCAGCCGGCCCTCTCTGCAAGCATCCAGAAAAAAAAGGAAGCCATGATATCCAAATCACCCGTGGAGCCCGAACCGATGAAATCCATTGTCATTGAGATCAAACGGCAGGTTCTCGAACTCCGCAGCGGCGAGCAACTTGCCGCGTCTTATCCCATTTCCAGTTCCCGGTTCGGACTGGGAACCGAGGTGGGAAGCTTCCGTACTCCCATGGGGCGCTTCAGAATCTGTGAAAAGATTGGCGACCATATTCCTTCCTGGATGGTCTTCAAAGGACGCGTCCCAACAGGCGAGATCGCAACTCCAGGCGGAGAAGAAGATCATGTGCTGACCCGCATTCTCTGGCTGGAGGGACTGGATGAGGAGAACGAGAACACGAAAGAACGCTACATCTATATCCATGGCACCAATCAGGAAGACCTGATAGGAACACCTGCAAGCCATGGCTGCATCCGGCTGAGGAACCAAGAGATGATCGACCTGTACGACCAGGTAGCGACCGGCACGGAGGTCCACATCCAGCCCTGATAACAGCCGCGGATGAAGGCGAAAAAAAATTCCTGGGGAATTTGCTTTGTTGGATCGCCCTGAGACCTTAAAATCACATTTTAGCAACCAGCTTAGAAAGGAGGCGAAATTTATCATGACCATCACCAAGATCGCAGCAGTCGTCGCACTCGCGGCAGCTACTCTCACACTCGGCGCCTGTGCGCAGAAGCAGGCACCTGCTCCCGCCACCGTGGGCAAGAGCAAGTAATTGTAGCAGGGGGAGGTTATCCGGTTTTCGGATGATCCAATCTCATTTAAAAAGCCGGGCCGATCTTTCGGTCCGGCTTTTTTTTGAGTAATTTTTTTGCATCCACAAAACGACTGCAAAGGCCCCTAAAGGAGAGAAAAATTGAGCCTCCAAGGTTGTAGTTGCAATCCTGCTGACACTACCCGCTAGAACCCCATAAATAAAGAAGCTGCCCCGCATGGATTCGAACCATGAATAATGCCTCCAAAGGGCACTGTGTTACCGTTACACCACAGGGCAATCGATACGTATTTAATCTCCGGGGAGATCGAACGGCAACGAGAAATCCAGAGCTTCCGCAAGATGTTGGATGAGTCGAAAGGCAAATAGCCTTCTCAACAGGCTTCTACTCTAGTTCATTCATAGGAAGACACTATGAGCATGAAACTTCGCAATAGGCTGATCGCCCTGGTTTGCCTGATTTTTTTCCTCTCCATCGGAGCGGCCCTCTTTCTCACAACGACGAATCGCAAGCCTTTTGCCATCATCCTCTTTGTTGCGGACAATATCTCCCCCTCGAATCTGGCGGCTGCCAGACTCTTTTCCGGTGGGGGTGATGCCAGACTTCAGATTGAGGATTTCCCCAACACGGCGATATCCCGCAACGCGGCAAACGACTATTCCGTTCCGGATGCCGCCTCTGCCTCAACCGCGATCGCAGCGGGTAGGAAGGTCAACAGGGGCGCCCTGTGCATGGATGCAACGGGAGCGATACTTCCCAGCCTGCTGGAAGAAGCGGCAGCTCAGGGCCGCGCGACCGGACTACTCAGCACCGGAACGCTTACGGGACCGACTTCCGCCGCTTATTACTCCAAAACGCTTAATGCCGGAGACACAAATGCTCTTCTTTCCCAATTCTCAGCGCATCAACCCTTCGACTTTGTCGCGGGAGGCGGAGGTAGTGAAATACTAGCTGCCATGAATACACATACTTCCCGGAAGGATGCGAAGAATCCAGAAGCCAAGCCATCCGAAGCGGGAGCGGTCAGCATCATTCGATCGGTTACAGATCTGGAAAACCAGCCCTTCTGGAAAAAAATCCCGACACTAGGAATCCTTCCGCTCACGGCACTCTCACAGAGTGGATTCGGAGAGGGGAATCAGGAGTCCCCTTCCCTCTCCGACCTCGTGCGCATCGCTATCAGGAATCTTCAATCCAACAGCAAGGGATACCTTCTTGTCATCGACGACCCGATGATCGGTGCTGCGGCTTTATCCAACGATGCGGAGTCTATGTTCGGGCGTATGCTTACATTCGATCGAGCCATCGCCACAGCACGACGCTATGCAGGGGAGAAGGCTCTTGTGATTGTCACGGGCCGCGAGAATATCGGTGGCATGGCATTGAACGGATACCCCTTTCTTCGAGACAAGGGCATTTCGATCCTGGCAATGAATAACGAGGGCTACCCTTCCATCTGCTGGTCCACGGGACCCGGCTTCGCTCCCGAACAATCCACTTCAACTTCTCCTTCTACTGCCCACGCTAGCAAAACAAACGGACTATCGCCAGGCATCCTGACTCAACCCTCTGCCTTCAGGCTTCCCTCTTCAGTAGGAACGGCAGGAGACGTTCTCTCCTTAGGATCGGGTCCGGGATCCGAAAAACTTCACGGATTCATCGATCTAACGGAGATCCACCGGATCATCCATCAAGCACTTTAGAGTGTTGACTTGTTAATTTATCACATTAAAAGGAACGCCCATTTTTCTCGGAAAATAAAAAGACTCCCGCGGAGGCGCAGAGACGCTGAGGTTTTTAGTCTGGAGACAAAAGATCTTAAACTAGCAGGCATCGTGCGATAGGAAGGTTTTACGATAAGAATAAGTCTCTGCATTCGGATAATGCATGGTGTGGTACTCCAATCTGATCCAAATGCCTTTGAGTTTATCCTCTGCGTCTCTGCGCGAGATTTTCTCTCTTTGGTCAAATGCTTAAGAGTAAACAAAAAACTCGTTGATCAAGATCTACTGAACTAGCCGTTCCAGCGAGGGATCGGGGGGCGCACCGAGCTCGATCGCCTTCGCATAATGCTTCTTGGCCATCATCTTGGCTGGGGGTTTGCCGGTAGCGTAGATGACAGCCAGGTTGAAATGAGCGTCAGCATACTGAGGATTGATCTCGATAGCCTTCATGATCTCTTCTTCTCCGGCCTTTCCCTTACCCGATGCTGCAAGGACGATTCCCAAGTAATTATGCGCCGTGAAGTCCTGCTGATTGATCGCGACAGCCTTCTTGAGGACCTTTTCAGCATCGTCCAACCTCTGTTGACGATAATGCACAATACCCAGGGTGGTAAGCGCAAAGGAACTATCGGTCACCTTGGTCGAGGCCCTCTTCAGAAACTCCTCGGCCTCGGTCATTTTACCCAATTGGAATTCCACAACGCCGATATTCGAAAGAGCAAAATAATCATCCGGGGAAATTTTCAAGGCTTCCTGGAAAGTGTTTTCGGATTGGAGGTAATCCTGCCTGTCAAATTCATCCTTGGCCTTGGCTAGGCATGCCTTGAGCTTTCCTTCCCAAGGGATTTCTTGAGTTGCCGGATTCGTAGATGAGTTGGCAGAGATTCCGTTTATCGTTTGGATTGAGCTGCCCTCCGACGTCTTGGTGTCTCCTTTTGCAGCAACGCTTTCGATAGAGGGGTTCGTTTGCTGATTCGTCATCTCAGCGTCACTCCCTGAGTCATTAATCTTCCGGGCGGAGATGGATTCCTGGATTTTACCATCAGCCGACTCGGCCACCACAAGCTGTCCCTGCTTGAAGAGGGATCGCTCCTGCGGGGTTAGTTCGGCTGAGGGAGTGGAAAGCAAAACAACCTGATCACTTAAAGACTGAGACTGCACATTCAGACGTTTCATTTCATCCTCGAGGAGACGCCGCGCCTGAGCACGCCGTGCCTCTTCCTTAACCTGCCTCATGATAATTCCACGCAGGAGATCGTTTTCCTTCACGAGATTGCCATCGCCTTCCGACTTACTCTTCTTTTTCTTGTATCGGGCAAGTTGTGCTTCTTTCTCCTCAAGGCGGTCCTTGAGATCCTTGAGTTGATCGCCCCCCGAGGCGTTTTTTTTCTGAAGAAGGGATAGTTTAGTCTTTACGTCGGCAAGCTCGGATTGGAGCTTCCCGGCCTCGTCTTTGGCCTCGGAAAGCTGCTTCTCCTGACCGGGCATCGTTGTTGAAAGAGATGCCAACTGATCCTGGAGTTTCTTGAGATGATCATCGCCCTCGTCGGCATGTCGCTGGAGATCCGCATTTCTCTGATTGGCTTGAGAAAGTTCATTCCGGAGTTTTTCGGCATCTTGTTTAGCGGCGGCTAGGTCGATCTCTTTCTGCTGAATAAGCTTTTCCTGCTCGGGGCGTGCTTTTGATAGTTCGACAAGCTGTTGCTGAGATTTGGTGGAGTCGGCAACACTAGAATCCATCTGCCGCTGCAGTTTCTCGATCTGTCCCCGAAGAGCGCCTGAATCTTGTCCACGATCGACAAGTGAGCCCATCTGAACCATGACGGACTTGAGCTGCTCCTGAAGTGAGAGATTCTGCTTTTCAAGAATCTGCTTAAGTCCCGTTGCCGCGTCCAGCCGTCTCTGAAGTTCCGATTTTGAATCGCTGGCGGCTTGCAATGCCAGATCGTTATTTGACTTGGCTTGATCCGAGGCTTTGCTGTTCTCGAGCAAACGTAACTTGAGATTCTCGATCTCCCTGGCAAGGGGGACTGATGAGTCAGCAACCTTCTTCAACTCCTCATTCCTTTTCGAGGCATCTTCGAGCTTAGCTGTGAGTCTCCGCCTCTCCTCCTCAAGAGCAGCCTTGTCTGCTTCGGCAGCAGCGGCACTCTTCACAGAGGCTTCTCTGCCCGCAGTGAGATCCTTCAATGACGAGTCAGCTTCCTTTTTGGACTGCTCCGCATTCCTTTCCGTTTGGGCCAACTTGTTTTTTGTCGTCGTGAGAGCCTCATTGTTCGAGGCGAGTTTCGTAGTGAGATCCTCGATTTCCTTGGTGAGCGGCGCAGCTGTTGCAGCTACCTTTCCAAGCTCTTCGTTTTTACGAACGGCATCTTCGAGCTTAGCTGTGAGTCTCCGCCTCTCCTCCTCGAGAGCGGCCTTTTCAGCTTCGGCAGCAGCGGCACTCTTCGCAGAGGCTTCTCTGAGCGCCGTAAGATCCTTCAACGACGAGTCAGCTTCCTTTTTGGACTGCTCCGCATTCCTTTCCGTTTGGGCCAACTTGTTTTTTGTCGTCGTGAGAGCCTCATTGTTCGAGGCGAGTTTCGTAGTGAGATTCTCGATCTCCTTGGTGAGCGGTGCAGCTGTTGCTGCTACCTTTCCAAGCTCTTCGTTTTTACGAACGAAATCTTCGAGCTTAGCTGTGAGTCTCTGCCTCTCCTCCTCAAGAACTGCCCGGTCCGCTAATGCGATTGCTATATTTGCGGCTAGTTTCCCTTCGGCTACCTTGGCTTCCTTGGCAGAGGCATCGGCATCCGCGCGAGCCTTGGTGATTTCCTGTCCTGCAAGGAGTGCTTTCTCCTGAAGCTCGAGCACTGCTTTTTTCAACGACTCCGCATCAGACTCCAATCCCTTGACCTTACCCGCATCACGGGTTGCTTCCGACAATTGGGAAACTTTTCCGGAGAGTTTGTTCCGCTCTTCCTCAAGAGCCTGAAAATCAGCCCTCAAAGACGCCTCTCGGTTCTTGGAATCTGTTTGCAGCTTAAGAGTGTCGTTTTCGAGAGCCGCCACCTTCTCCTTGGAAGCTCTGGCATCTGCCTCGGCCTTGACTGAATCGGCCTGAAGTTTTTGGATCTTTCCCCGGAGCGGAGCAAGCTCGTCCGCCTGCCTCAAGGCGACGTTCAGCTTCTCCTTGGTGAAATCCATCTCCTTGCGAAGGCCCTCGTTCTTGGCCTCGTAATCCTTCGTAGCCTGGACAGCGTGGTTAAGTTGCTCCTTTATGCCCGCGACTTCTTGCCTTGCATTGTCCAGGTCGGCGCTGAGCTGCTGAGACTTTTTCTCCGCGGATGAACTGAGGACAAGTTTCTGACGCGCCTCGTCAAGTTGCTTCACGAGCAGCGCGTTGGACTCATCCTTCTTTTTTTCTCGATTCTGGTACTCCTCCTCGAAGGCAACTTTGTCAGCGAGAGTATCATCCAGTTTCTTTTGAAGGGACTTCAGGTCGTTTTCCCAAGAATCGCGCTTTTGCAGTTTCTCATTGAGTGCACCAACCTGATTCTTCGTAATCTGAAGTTCCTTTTCTAATTTGGAACGTTCCTCGACCCACTTGATATTTTCGAGATCCTTGGTTCGGTTTTTTTCCGAGGAAATGGCCTCCCTAGCCTCCTTGAGTTCCCCTCGGAGTGTTTCGAGCATTCGCTTGAGGCGACGGACTTCGGTTGACGAATCTCCTGAGGATGGGCGTCCCTCATTGCTTGCGGATTTAGCTCCTGGAGGGACGATCGAAATGCTCGGAGCTCCCCCGGTTGCTTCCGGGGAGATCCCCTCAGGCTGTGCCGGAGACTGATTCACGGAACTATCATTGGAGTTTCCTGCTGCTCCCTGAAGACGTTCAAGCCCTTCCTGTGTCTTCTTGAGGCGGTACTCGACAACGGCTTTCTGCCAGGAGGGATCGTTCTTCTCGATTTCAATAAGAAGACTCTGAGCAAACCTGTACTTTTTCAAAGATTCGGAAGCACTCCCGTCCCTCTCCAATTTCTCGCCCTGCTGATAGGCCTGATAGGCATTGAGAAACTGTTCGGAAGAGTCCGCCGCCAACAGAACCTCCGCACCACCGAGAAGTAGAAAGAGGCAGAGAAGGAATCGATTCATAACGGTACTGAAAGGGTTGGTGAAAATACCTGTTTCATGCGAGGAGAGCAAACCTACCTTTTTTCAGAAAAAGGATTCGGGGCTACCGTGCCTCCTACATGTCACGAAATTGTCGCGCCTGAGGCATTGACAGCAAGGATTGCTGACTTCCATGCTCTTGACTTACCAAACACAAGATCATGGATACTCTACTCGATCAACCAGTGCTTGTACTCAACAGATTGTGGCAGGCGATCAATACCTGCTCCGCACGCCGGGCTCTCACCCTTCTCTACCAAGGGCATGCTCAGGTTGTCGCAACCGACGGAGAGAAGAATTTTTTTACCCATGATTTTCTCAGCTGGAGACACTTTTCACTTTCCCACCCGGAACCCCGGATGCTGCAGACAATCTCGCTCAAGATCCGAGTTCCCCGCATTATCGTCCTCTGCCTCTTTGACCGACTGCCTAAGAAGGAGGTAAAATTCACGCGACTCAACGTCTTTGAGCGCGATAAGAATACCTGCCAGTACTGCGGTGAACTCTTCGAGCGTAACAATCTGAACATCGATCACGTGCTACCCCGAGACCGGGGTGGGCAGACAACATGGGAGAACGTCGTCTGTTCGTGCATTACCTGCAATACCCGCAAGGGGAATCGACTCCCACATGAGGCACGGATGCAACTCCTTAAGAAACCGAAGAGGCCGAAATGGCGCCCCTTCGTCAACATCACGTTTGCAGGGGGCGTTGATGACAGCTGGAGCCACTTCATCGACCTAGCATACTGGAATGTAGAGCTGGGTGAGTAGGATGTGGGGGAAGGCTTTTAGACTAAAGACTGATGGTTTTTAGTGAAACCCCAGCCGCTAAAGTTACCTCCAATCCATTTCCTAAAAGTCTAACAGCCTTCAGTCTATCCACCTAAGGCATCAGCCCTTCAGTACCTGAACAAACTCCTCGAAGAAGGATGCGGAATCATGGGGCCCGGGGGATGCCTCGGGATGGAACTGGACGGCCATAACAGTTTTCGTGCGGTGCCTTATACCCGCAACCGTTCCGTCATTCAGATGCCGGTGAGTGATCTCCAGATCGGAAGGCAACCCCTCCTCTTTAACCGCATAGCCATGATTCTGCGAGGTGATGATCACACGGCCTGTCCTCAGATCCTGAACTGGCTGATTCGCTCCACGGTGGCCGAACTTGAGCTTGAACGTGCTCGCGCCGAAAGCCAGCGAGAGGATCTGGTGGCCCAGACAGATGCCGAAGACGGGCTTTACCTCGGCAAGGCGCCTGGCTGTCTCGTGGGCCTGAGTGAGCACAGCCGGGTCACCGGGGCCATTGGAGAGAAAGATGCCGTCGGGGTTCAGGGCAAGCGCTTCCTCAGCAGAAGTCGTGGAAGGGACAACCATCACACGTACGCCCTGAGAACGAAGGAGTCGCAGGATGTTACGCTTCACACCGAAGTCGTAGAGGACAACCAGAGGCTCCCTCCCCTCGCCTGAATGTCGGGTCATTCCGAACTGGATGCTTTCCTTGCATTCGGGATCCCATTCGTAGGTTTCCTTAGTGGAGACCTCTCCCACCAGATCGAGTTCTTCAAGCTTAGGTGCATCTTTAGCCCGAGCCACGGCAGCAGCGGCATCTGATCCATCCGTACTGAGACAGGCCCGCATGGCACCTTGGGTCCGAAGATGACGGGTCAGTGAGCGGGTATCGATTCCGCAAATCGCCGGAATTCCGTGACGGCGCAGATAGGAGTGCAGATTTTCCGAAGAGCGCCAACTGCTATCCACTCTGGAAAGCTCCTCAATGACAAATCCGCTCACCTGAGGAACTGAACTCTCCCCATCTTCAACGCCCGTTCCGTAGTTGCCGATAAGGGGATAAGTCATCGTGACGATCTGTCCCCGGTAGGAAGGATCAGTAAGAACCTCTTGGTAGCCACTCATGGAGGTATTGAAACAAATCTCACCAATAGCGTTTCCCGGTGCACCAATGGAAAAACCAGGAAAGATGCGACCGTCTTCAAGTGCCAGAATAGCGGGAGATGGATGGGATGATGCAGGCATGTAATTAAAAGAGAAACCTATTAATCTCATCACGCGTGGCGCGTCCATGCAATCAGATTACCAGTTACTATGATGAAGGAATCGAACCGCGGGGTTGCACGGTCACCGCTTCCTTTTCTAGAATAAAAACTTTCGTGTTGAGCCGACCTCCATTCATTGCCTGCTTTCTTCCGGCACTGGTTTTTGCATTCCTGTCACCACAAGGCCGGGCTGATGATTCCGCCATAGCCCCTCAGGGTTTTTTTGCGCGCTTATTCCACTCCTTCCCCTCGATTGATATTTTACCTGAGGCATCAGCCGTCACGGCTGATGGGTTCGACTTGGCAGTGGCGCCTCCCAACGGAACAGGATTTTGCAAATCACGGGGATTCCGTGCCCATGGTCATCTTGGAGAGGACTGGGTCATCGCCGGAGGAAAAGGGCAAGCATTCGGGCATTCTGTGCATTCCATCGGGAATGGCCTCGTCGTTCTGGCACGGGACATCCATGCCGACTGGGGGAACGTTGTCATCGTCCGCCATGCCTGGATCGATAACAGGCAGTTGCATTTTGCCGATTCTCTCTATGGTCATCTCGATAGGATGATGGTGAAGGAGGGAGAGCAGGTGAAACGAGGTCAGCAGATAGGCACCATCGGTAATAATCACGGAATGTACCCTCCTCACCTTCACTTCGAGATGCACAAGGATCTTTCAATCGGAGTGAATCATGCGGGAGGCACCCGCGACCTTCTCAGCTACTGGGTCCCCACGGATTTTATCATGGAGCATCGAAAGCTCCACGGTGGCGGACGCCATGTCCCGACTCCGGCTGCCCACTTCTTGCTGCCGACTCCGGAAAACCCTTGGTCCTTTCATCGCTTCTTCTTTCATCCCCAGAAGAAAAAGAGCTCTTCCAAAGCCTCACATTCCCATCACTCGAAGAAAAAGCACAAACACCACAAGTCCTCCTCCAGTTCTTCCGACTCCCACAGCAGTCAGTAGAGTTTCCCGAGCATTAGAGCGGTTTCGGTTTTATTTGACGCATGTAAAAGGGAAGAAATCTCGCGCAAAGACGCAAAGACGCAGAGTTTTTATGACTCATGGCAACGTATCTTTGAAGACATCGGTGACAATCTTCTCCGGACCCAATCCTTTGTCTTTTCCTCCGCGCCTTTGCGCCTTTGCGCGAGTCCTGTTATTTATCGACGGTCAAGATGATCGCCCAAAGAACGACAGACTAAACGCAAGATGCTCTAAGAAGTTCGGGATGCAGTGACAGGAATGGCAGCGCAGTCGTAGCTTCAACCTACGGCAAGTGAGCAATGACCATGCAATGCACCGAAATCCTTAAGAATTCCTTAACGCTTTGAGGCGCGGTATTCAAGGGAGTCAACCAGCGCCATCCAACTCGCCTCGATGATGTTATCCGAGACTCCGACGGTTCCCCAAGAATCGACTCCCTCGCTTGAGAGAATGTGAACGCGGGTTCGCGCGGCAGTCCCTCTTCCTCCATCGACGATGCGGACCTTGTAATCGGAAAGTCTGATCCCGGCGATCCAAGGATGAAGCTGCAGCAGGGCCTTGCGGAGGGCGGCATCCAGGGCATTCACGGGCCCATCTCCTTCGGCTGTCATTACAAGCGAATGGCCATTGTTCAGGATTGTGATGGTGGCCTCGCAGGTTGTGGATGACCCAGCAGCGTTACGGCGGAAGCTACAATGATATCCCTGCAGCTCGAAGAGTGGGGTATGAAGCCCAAGTTCCTTCCGGATAAGCAAATCGAGTGAGGCATCAGCCGCTTCAAATTCAAACCCTTCGGATTCCAAGGCCTTGATCCTCTCCAGCACCCGGAGCACGGCAGGGTCGCTCTTGGTAAGTTCTAGGCCTAGCTCCTCAGCCTTGAGAAGGATATTACTCCGACCTGAAAGCTCGGAGACCAGAATGTTCTGATGATTGCCTACAGCAGAAGGCTCGATGTGCTCATAGGCTGCCGCTGTCTTGGCCACCGCATTCACATGCATCCCCCCCTTGTGAGCGAAGGCTGTGTTGCCAACGAAAGGAGCCCGCACATCAGGCTGGCAGTTTGCCAACTCGTCCACAAAGAGAGACACCTCTCTCAGTCTCGTGAGATCAGGAACGACAGGTATGCCTATCTTGAGCTGGAGACATGGGATCACGGTCGTGAGGTTGCAGTTACCTGTGCGCTCGCCGTAGCCGTTCATCGTCCCCTGGATCTGGATCGCACCGGCATGGACTGCAGCAAGTGCATTAGCAGCACCCATCCCGCAATCGTTATGAGTATGGATGCCCACCTTCCCCGGGAAACGAGATTCCACTGCGCCGGTAATTGCTGAGATCTCCTCTGGCATCGTGCCCCCGTTGGTGTCGCAGAGGACGAGCATATCGGCTCCCGCTTCGGCAGCAGCGGCAAGCGTTCTCAAGGCAAACTCCGCGTCATCCTTGTAACCATCGAAGAAATGTTCGGCATCGTAGAAGACCTCACGTCCGCACGACTTCAGGTAGGACACGCTATCGCTGATCATCGCGAGGTTCTCCTCATGGGGAACCCCCAGCACCTTATCCACCTGAAGTTTCCAGCTCTTCCCGAAGATGGTGACCACGGGTGTTTCCGCCTCCAGTAACTGGGCTAATTGGTTATCCTCTGAAGCCTTGATCCCTGCACGACGGGTGCTGCCGAAGGCGGCGATCTTTGTCTTCCCGAAATCATGTTTCCGAGCCTCCGCAAAGAATGCGAGATCCTTGGGATTCGAACCGGGCCATCCACCCTCGATGTAATCCATGCCAAAACCGGCAAGCTTCTCGGCAATCCGGATCTTATCCAGCAGGCTGAAAGAGATCCCCTCACCCTGGGTGCCGTCACGCAGTGTGGTGTCGTAGAGAAAAACCTTGGCCTTCGTCGTCATTGAAACCGCATTCTATCCTCGAAAGAATGATTCTTCAATCCTGGGCGCTAGGAATTCCCGGAGCACGGAGAGCTTCATCGTGAGGGGTCTCGATCACTTGGGAGTTGTTGATCGCGTTGATTAGGAGACGAAGCATTCCAAATTCCCTCTTGTGAGGAATCAGCACAAGACGAGGAAGATGGATCGAATCGCGGTCATCGGCCTCCTCGGGAAGAGCATCCCGCTGGACGATATGGCCCGAAATGAGGAGATGATCGAACTGCTGGTTAAGGTTTTCCAATGCTGCCGGCGTGAGCTTTTTATTGATCCTGATCACCATTTCGTCACGGACCCAGCGATAGGAATGGAACACCTTGTAGAAGTGCTTGATCTCATTCACTGCGCGATCGACATCATGCGTGATCGTGAAGAGATGGAAATCGGAACGGGAGATGAGCCCAAGTTCGAGGATGTCGTTATCCATAAAGCGCCGCCAGGTCTCCCAGTAAAAGCCATTAGGCCTGTCCATCAAGATGATCGGGACGATGGAGGTCTTCCCCGTCTGCAGGAGCGTCAGCACCTCGAAGCCCTCGTCGAGCGTCCCGAAACCACCGGGGAAAAGGACAAAGGCGCTGGTCTCCTTCACAAAGCTGAGCTTTCGGGCGAAGAAATAGTTGAAGTTAATCAGTTTGGGATCTCCTAGGATCACTTGGTTGGCACTCTGCTCAAAGGGAAGCCTGATATTCAGGCCAAAGCTCTTTTCTGCGCCGGCTCCTTGCTGTGCAGCACCCATGATACCATCGCCACCGCCAGTGATGATCATGAAGTTCTCCTCGACGATCCGGCGTGAAAACTCACGAGCCAACTGGAAGTCAGCTTCATCAGACTTGGTTCGGGCGGAGCCGAAGACCGCTACCTTGCGGACTGTATTGTATTCCTGAAATACCGAGGCCGCATAGCGCATCTCTCGCATGGAGCGACTGACCAGCTTGAGATCCCCGATCGAGGCATCATCAAGGCCATACTTGATCACCGTCTCCATCATGTCGCTCAGAAGATCCGCACGGCGTCCACTCGCGATACCCGTGACAAGTTTGCGGATGGTTTCTTTGGTCGCGGGATCGTTAAGTGAAATTTCCTTGGAGGATGGCATTATAAATGAGGGTGAGTTGACGATCGGTAGATCTTTAACGACGAGCAAGACGCGAGAAGAGCCAGATCCCAAATCCCGTGAAGATGAGATTGGGCAACCAGACCAGCAGAACAGGCATGGCGCGGGGGTTCTCGTGGAAGGTGTCGGCGATGATAATCAGGAAGAAATAACCAAAGGCGATCACCAGACTCAGCGCGAATCCCACGGAGGTCTCCTTGCGGTGGGCGGTGATACCAAGAGGAACTGCGATGAGCGCGAAGGAAAGAGCGGCTAGCGAAAGAGAGAATCGTTTACTCACCTCCACCTCATAGGCAAGCCGGCGCGGACAGTCGGGTTTTGAAATCTCTTCAAAAAGCTCCCGGAGCGTGTGGGAAGTGAGTGGCTTGCGTCTCTTCTTTTGATCGAGAAGCTTCTGGAGCGACATCGGGAAGACCCCCTCCTTCATCGTGATGCCCTGGCGGATCAGATTGACATTTCCAGGATCCCTTTCGTCGCGTTGCTCGAAGTTGGCATCCTGAACCCTGAGTAGGAGGCGGTGATTCTCCGTATCCGTGGAGAGCGTGCCGGTCTTTGCAAAGACCACCTTCGAGGCATCCCCATGATCATCCAGCTCCACGACCACGAGATTCTTTATGAGATCCCCATCGCGCCCTCCCACGAAGATCCTCCGATCTGGAAATTGGTCGACAACTTCGTCCGCTTGGAACATCGAGACGGGATTGCTCGTGGCGATCCGAAACAGGGAGGACAGCATCGAGTACTGGGCGCGTGGCGCGACGTCACTATTGATCCAGAAACAGACCCCGACAAGCAGGAGCGCCATGGCCAGAACGGGGATCAAGACCCTAGGGAAACTCACCCCGTTGGAGCGCAGTGCGATGATTTCATTATCCGCAGAGAGACGACCGAAGACCAACAGAACGGCTGTGAGAAAACCCCACGGGATCGTGAAAGTCATCGAGAAAGGGAGGACAAAGGCAACAAACCCCAGGACCGTCTCAAGCGGCACGTTGTGATTGATCAGCAGATCGAGCATCTCCTTGAAGACATTCCCCAACACCAGCACCACGCTTAGCAGTGTTACACCCATCAGCGTTGCCACAGCGAGGGAGGTCAGAAGATACCGGTCGAGGATTTTCAAGGATTCAGAGAAAGAAGAGGTTCTACCACGGAGGGGGCGGCAAAACAGGAGAGTGCCTTTGCTGCAATGCAATTGCAAGAACGGGAGGAGTTGGGAGGAGTCTCCCGGCAGGAGTTCGCCTAATCCTTTTGCATATTTCAATCCTTATAGTACCCATTCGGATTGAAGAGGCTGCAATCAGTCATTAGTGTAGGTTGATCTTCATGGCTACTCCTACGCTTTCCTCCCCACAATTCCGTTTCCTGAATGTTCTCCTCTGGGGAAACACCGTCGCCCTATCTTGGGTCTGGGGACTCGGTCTCTTTTTCTCCGTTCAGTTCACAGTCGAGTTCGGTCTCACAGGACTGCTCACCTTCCTAATCCCGAACTGTCTGGGTCTCTTCCTTTTCGGAGTCGTCGCCGATCACATCGCCAAAAGGCACCCCGGCTCTGAGAGTCTCGCGGCGTTTTTCAACAACTGGTCGCGCCCGTTTCGTCTGGTTTTTTTCCTCTACCAGATCATCGCCATCTCACTCACCATCTTCGCGTTGATCCGTTACGGATGGCAGCCCCTAGGACTGCAGCCAGACTCCCTCTACCTGCCGCTGACGGCACTTATCATCTTGGCCGCAGGCATTCTATTCGGTGAGGAATTCTCCATACGGCGTATCAAGTACAGCCACGCCGCCTTCCTCGCGCTGATCATTGTCTGCGTGGTCATCATCATCTCAGAACTGGGATCTCCCTACTTCCGCGGAATCCATCGCCCGAGCTTACTGCCGACTCATGACTGGAACTTCTGGGGCTATGTGATCCCGATCTGTATCGGCTTCATCGTGGGACCTTGGCTTGACCTTCAGCAATGGCAGCGGGCTATCCAGATGCGTCGGGAGAACACCTCCATCACGGCCTCCTATGCCGTCGGAGCCACCCTCTTCGGAGCGATTCTTCTTTTCCATGGCATCCTGGCTCTCTGGGCGATGGAAGGAAGCGGAGCAGAATTCATCCAGAAAGGACTGGCAGGTTATCCCTATGCCCAGTCCCTGCTGACCCGCGTCTTCAGCCAGCCCCCGGTGAATGCTTGGCTGCTCGGTGCGTATCTCGTGTTCCTTGGCGGATGCATCCTTACGACGCTCGACAGTGGCTATATCGCTCTCCGCTGGTTCTTCCAGGCCAACGCCAGCCAGAGCAAGAATCCCATCTTTGCCCTAATCCCCCAGAAACTCATCACATCCCCCATCCCTACCTTCATCCTCTGTGCCCTGATTGCAGTCATCGGGGCGGCGATCGGGATCGAGTTGGAGTATTTCATGATCTTCTTTGCGACATTCTTTGTCGGCTACTCCGCTCTCGCGATCGGGCGCGCCTTCATGAACGGCCCTGTCAACGTCATCCCCCAGATCAAGATGTTCTGCATCGGATCACTGGCTGTGGTGATTTTTGCCTACGGCTACTTCCTCCATCAGCCCATCTTTCAGATGCTGGCCTCACTTCTTCCGCTAGGATATGTGATCTGGCTCATGATCAAGCCCTTCACCGGCGAGGATTTCACGACTGATTCCGAGGAACTGGATCAACCTGCCACGGTCTCCGTCGTTCCCCTGACTCCTGTGGGGACCATCCTTACTCCTTCACCGACCGGTACCCATGACATCTCGGGACACTTCGAGGGCAAGTGGTTCGTTCACTCCTTCATCGCCACCTATGCCGACACCAACTCGGTGGGAAATGTCTATTTCGGCATGTACGCCATGTGGGTGGGCAAGACCCGTGAGCTTTTCTTTAACAAGGTCATGCCTAAGTTCAATCTCAAGGAGACCCCTTTCTATATCCTTACCAGGTCGTTCGAGCACAAGTTCGTCAGGGAGACCAAGGAGTTTGAAACAGTCAGCGTGAAGATCCGTGTGTCAGGGCATAATCGGAAGTTTGTAACCCTAGAGCATGAAATCTACGATTCGACAGGCAACATTCTGGGCAAGGGAAGCCAGAGCCTGCTCTTTGTCTCCTCGACGGATTACAAGATGATCGACATCCCAGGTGATGTCATGGGCTCCTTCCTGGCCTACCTTTGAGTAGGTTTAAGGAGATCTAAGCAACCGCTGATTTCGTCCCATGCAGGCCTCAAAAACTCTCGGGATCCGAGGATGCATGGTAGGAGCCTTGGTACTACTTCTCGTTCCGCTCGGATGCTCGAAAAAACAGACCTCTAAACAGGCCTTAAATCAAGAAAGCGGACATCCAACCCCAGTTCCCGTCTTGCCGCGTAAAAATTACGACACGGCGAGGCTTTTCAATGGCATTACTCTCAAAAGCAGCGTCGACTGCACTAACTCACGGGAAACCGCGCTGGGTGCAGTAACGGACAGCAACTCTTACAAGATGGACATCACCCTGCATGTCCATTGGCCCAAAGCAGCAACAACCCCAGCCGACCTGCTGGCTGCCACCCCGGAGATTATCGAGTTGCTCCCTGAACTGACATCCCTCCTCACCAATGCGACCCTGTCACCTAATTTTGCAACTCTTCTGTATTACAAGGAAAGATCGCTCCGAGCTAACCTCGGCCAACTTCAGAAGCTTCCCTACCGGGACTCCCTGTTTGATTGCCAGACGATCCTCGATCTGAGTCATCCCGCGACCTCCCGCCGCGCCCTGTTTATCCAGGCCATCATGAACGTGAATACAGACGGATCCGACGGCGATCGGAATCTTCCCATCGACCGACTCTCCTCGACATTCCAGCCGCAGACAAATTACCGCTGGCCAAAGAAAAGCGACCGCCCTAACCCCTGCCTTCGCAATGAAGTGTCTCAACTCGCCCTTGCCGAAGCAGAGCTATCCAGCATAACTATGGCTGCCGGTGAGAAGACCTCACTTGAGTCTCGTTGCACAGCTGCGAAGGCCACGATCGCTGAACTAAAGCGATGGAGCTTCCTTGCGGGAACTTCCGACCCCTTTATCGTCCTTCCTTCGTTCATGGTGGGGAAATCGGCCGGCCAACCGGAAATCGGCGACTACGCTGTCGTGATCGCGAAGGGAATACTCTATCCGGCTATCCTGGGTGATCTGGGGCCGAACTCCAAGATCGGCGAAGCCTCACTGAGAATCTGTCGAGAGATCTTCCCTGAATCCGGAGCGGATCGCCGCCCCGTCAGCCGCCCCGAAGTTGTTTATCTTGTCTTCCCTGGTACTGCGGAGAAGCCGTTTACCTCACCGGATTATGCCCACTGGTCCGAGCGCTGCCATCAGCTCTGGAAGGAATTCGGAGGCAGTGACACCGCATCATGGCATGAGTGGAGCTCCTTGGAAAAACCATGGCCTACTCCTACTCCAACCCCGACACCCCCACCACTTCTCACGCCGCTTCCGACTTCCTCACCCTCAGCGGAAACACCTTCGCAGACGAATTCTTTATCCGGCACAAATCCTCCTGTTTCAGTGGTGCCCACGAACTCCGCGTCATCACCATCACTCTTGGCATCTCCCCAGTGATTTCAGCCTTTCTCCCAAGGCACCTCCCAGATTATTTTCATGGAATTGTCTCCTGTTTCTTCGTCTCCTGAATTTCAGGTCTCAGCTTTCATCCCTACTCCTATCACCCATCACCCTACAAAAACCCATGATCACCATTGGAACCAAAGCGCCCGACTTCACTCTCTCCACCGCAACATCCGAAGGCCCCAAGCAGATCACTCTCTCCGCCGAAATCGGAAAGAAGAACATCCTGCTCCTTTTTGTCCCGATGGCTTTCACCGGTGTCTGCACGACGGAACTCTGCGAGATCAGCAAGAGCATCGGTGCTTATGATTCCCTCGACTGCACTGTCTATGGCATCAGTGGGGACAACCCCTTTGCCCAGCAGTCTTGGGCTCAGAAAGAAGGAATCACTATCCAGCTCCTGAGCGATTACGAGCACAATATCGCCAAGACCTACGGGATCGCTTACGAGAGCTTCCTGCCTCAGATCGGACTTGGCATGGGAGGTGTTCCCAAGCGCTCTGCCTTCCTGATCGACCGCTCCGGAGTCATCCAGTACGCCGAGTCGAACGAGGATCCGAAGCAACTCCCCGACTTCGCCAAGATCCAGGCCAAGCTCGCCGAACTCAAATAGTTTTTCAGCCCTTCAGGTTCTAACTTTTCAGGTTTCAAGTTTCAGATTTCATCCTTCTAACCCATTCCCCATCACCCATTCCCCATCACCCATTCCCTAGATCCGATCTCCAATGAGCACCGACCCATTCAAGACACTTCGCAGCTTTGAGCCATCCGCAGGAACAAGCTCATCCTACTACTCCCTCCCCGCACTTGAAGAGCAGAGCCTCGGCAAGATCTCGCGCCTTCCCTTCTCGATCCGTGTGGTCCTGGAGTCGGTGTTGCGTAACTGCGACAATAAGAAGGTCCATGAGAAGGATGTGAGGGCTCTTGCGGCTTGGAATGCCATGGCACCGGCCCCCGAGGAGATCCCGTTTGTCGTCGCGCGCATCGTGCTGCAGGACTTCACTGGAGTTCCTTTGCTCGTCGATCTCGCGGCTATGCGTAGTGCTGTGGCCCGTCTAGGCGGGAAGCCCGGCATCATCGAGCCTCTGGTTCCCGTCGATCTAGTGGTCGATCACTCCGTGCAGGTCGACTACTACGGCTGGGCAGACGCCATGAAGCTGAACCTCGACATGGAGTTCAGGCGCAACCGCGAGCGCTACGAATTCCTGAAGTGGGGTCAAGGGGCTTTCGAGACCTTTGGAGTTGTCCCTCCCGGCATCGGTATCGTCCACCAGGTGAATCTCGAGTACCTGGCACGCGGCGTTCTTCATTCCAAGAATGCCTCCGGCAGCGTTTATTACCCAGACAGTTTGGTCGGCACCGACTCCCACACCACCATGATCAACGGCCTTGGAGTTGTCGGCTGGGGTGTTGGAGGCATCGAGGCCGAAGCCGGCATGCTTGGCCAGCCGGTTTATTTCCTCACTCCGGAAGTCGTCGGCGTCCACCTCACCGGCAAGCTGAGCGAAGGTGTCACCGCCACCGACCTCGCACTCCGCGTCACCCAGATGCTTCGCGCGGCGAAGGTCGTGGGCAAGTTCGTCGAGTTCTACGGCGAGGGTGCCGAGTCTCTCCCGCTCCCCGACCGCGCCACCATCGCCAACATGGCCCCTGAGTATGGTGCCACCATGGGCATCTTCCCGGTCGATGCGGAATCCGTCGCTTTCCTTCGAGCCACAGGTCGTACCGAGGCCGAGTGCAGCGCCTTTGAGAACTACTTCAAGGCGCAGGGGATGTTTGGCATGCCCCGCAAGGGAGAGATCGACTATAGCGTCGATCTCGAGCTCGATCTCTCGACTGTCGTCCCTAGTGTTGCCGGCCCGAAGCGTCCTCAGGACCGCATCGATCTCCCTCAGCTCAAGTCCACCTTCCACGACCTCCTCACCAAGTCCATCGCTGATGGCGGCTACGGTAAGGATGATGCAAACATCAAGGCCAAGGCCTCCGTTGCTCGTCGTAATCCGACCATTCCCGAGGATGAGGAGGAGATGATCAGTGACCGGCCAACCCCGGACACAGTTTCCCAGATGCCGGAATCACCATTCCATGGCAACACCAGCACAATCAGCAACGGCAGCGTTCTCATCGCCGCCATCACGAGTTGCACCAACACCAGCAACCCTAGCGTCATGCTCGCGGCGGGACTCCTGGCCAAGAAAGCCGTGGAGCTAGGCCTCGAGATGGATCCGACAGTCAAGACCTCGCTCGCGCCTGGCTCACGAGTCGTCACCGCATATCTGGATAAGACAGGTCTCCAGCCCTACCTCGACAAGCTAGGTTTCCAGACCGTCGGTTACGGTTGCACCACCTGCATCGGAAACTCCGGACCTCTCAACCCCGAGGTGGAGAAGGCCATCACCGACAACGATCTCATCGCTGCGGCAGTCCTCTCCGGAAACCGCAACTTCGAAGCCCGTATCCATCAGAACATCAAGGCCAACTTCCTGATGTCCCCTCCTCTAGTCGTCGCCTTCGCCCTAGCTGGCCGGGTCGATATTGATTTCGTCAAGGAGCCGATCGGCAAGGGTAAGGATGGCAAGGAAGTCTTCCTCAAGGATATCTGGCCGAGCCTTTCCGAGATCCGGGACGCTCTCCGCAGTGCCCTCACGCCCGAGATGTTCACTAACCTCTACGGCAACTTCGCGGGACAGAATCCCAAGTGGAACGAGATCAGCGCCCCAACTGGAGAGATCTACGAGTGGGATACCAAGAGCACCTACATCCAAGAGCCTCCCTTCTTCGAGAACTTCGGCATGGAAGCTGGCACGATCACGCCGATCTCCGGAGCACGGGCGCTGGGCATCTTCGGCGACTCTGTCACGACCGATCACATCTCCCCGGCCGGAGCCATCAAGGAGAAATCCCCGGCAGGCCGCTTCCTCAGCGAGCATGGAGTCACCCACGAAGACTTCAATAGCTACGGCAGCCGACGCGGCAATGACCGCATCATGACACGCGGCACCTTTGCCAACGTTCGCATCAAGAACCTCATGCTGCCGGGTGTCGAGGGTGGCGTGACACTACACCAGCCCGACGGCGAGCGAATGAGCATCTTCGACGCCTCGCACAAGTATCAGGCGGAGAAGACCCCGCTGGTTATCGTTGCTGGCCAAGAATACGGCACTGGTAGCAGTCGCGACTGGGCTGCCAAGGGCACCCGCCTCCTCGGGGTCAAGGCCGTCATAGCCGCCAGCTACGAGCGCATCCACCGCTCCAACCTCGTCGGCATGGGCATCCTGCCGCTCCAGTTTATGGAGGGAACCAACGCCCAGAGCCTCAGCCTGGATGGCAGCGAGACCTACGACATCATCGGGCTCAGCGATAATCTCGAGGCGCGTCAGGATCTGGCCGTCAGGATCACCCGCAAGGATGGAAGCACCCAGGAAGTCCCCGTCAAGGTCCGCATCGACACCCCTATCGAAGTCGACTACTACCGCCACGGAGGCATCCTCCCCTTCATCCTCCGCCAACTCATCAACGAAACGAAGTAGGGGGGCAGAGGAAAGCTGAAACCTGAAACTTGAAACCTGAAAGGATCGGCATTTGAGAATCACATCGGGATCACTTAACACGTGAATGGATCCCTTGATTCCTCAAGCCAACAGCCTAACAGTCCAACAGCCTCTGCTGGCACATCACTAAGTGACCCACTTGCCAAACGACACGCCCCTGCCGGCAGATCCCACCGATCTGCCCTCCGAGATCCTGCGGCTGAAGCAGGAGCGGAATGCCGTTATCCTTGCCCACAACTACCAGATCGAGGAGATCCAGAAGGTCGCCGATTTCGTCGGGGATTCACTCGGCCTAAGCCAGAAGGCAGCCGATACCGATGCCGACGTCATCGTCTTTTGCGGCGTCCACTTCATGGGTGAGACCGCCAAGATCCTCAGCCCGGGGAAGACTGTCGTGATCCCCGACATGGATGCAGGCTGTTCCCTCTCCGACTCCTGCCCTGCGGAGAAACTCGAGGCATTCCTCAAGGAGCATGCGGAGAAGAACTACTTCGTCATTGCCTACATCAACTGCAGCGCCGGGGTGAAAGCCCTTGCCGATGTCATCTGCACCAGCGGCAATGCAGTTAAGATCGTTCAGGCCACTCCCCAAGACCGCCACATCCTCTTCGTTCCCGACCAGAATCTCGGAGCCTGGGTCATGGAGCAGACCGGCCGGCCCATGGATCTCTGGCAGGGAAGCTGCTATGTCCACATGGAGTACACACGTGACAGCATCGAGCGTGCGAAACGCGAGTACCCGGATGCCGTCGTCGTAGCTCATCCCGAGTGTCCACAGGCCGTCCGTTTGCTAGCCGACGAGGTCTGCTCCACCGAGAAGATGGTCACCTTCTGCAAGAATTCCCCGGGCAAGGCCTTTGTCATCGTCACCGAGGAGGGAATGCTCCACCGCCTACGACGGGAGATTCCTGACAAGGTCTTCATCCCGGGTCCCACAGACACCTGCGCCTGCGCCGAGTGCCGCTACATGAAGCGGAATACCCTAGAGAAGCTCTACCTCTGCCTCCGCGACCTGAAGCCCGAGATTCTGCTTGAGGAAAAACTCAGGGTAAAAGCGGAGAAATCTGTGCGCCGCATGCTGGAGCTTAGCAGATAGGAGAAGGCTATTGGCTGAGGGCAGAAAGGTCTCGCGCAGAGGCGCAGAGGCGCAGAGATTTTTAAGTTGGAATTCAGAAGAAGCGCCCAAACAAGCCAGCTTAAGAAAAAAGAATTCTAAATTCTGAATCCCAAAATATCTACTCTCATCCCATCTCCTCTGCGCCTCCGCGCCTCCGCGCCTCTGCGCGAGAAATGCTTCTTTTAGCTCCATTTCCTGCCTTCCCAATAGACCAACAGCCCAACAGTCCAAATGCACCATCCAGGCCCCATCTCGCATGATCTTTGGACTCGTGCTTTCGCGCGCATTCCTGGTGGGGTGAATTCCCCTGTGCGCGCCTTCCGTGGAGTGGGAGGTGAGCCCTTCTTTGTCAATAAGGCTCAGGGATGCAGGATCACCGATGTCGATGGGCGCGAGTATATCGACTTCGTCGGGACATGGGGTCCGGCTATCCTGGGTCACGCCCCGCAGGTCGTGATCGATGCAGTCACCGAGACGGCCAAGTACGGCACCAGCTTCGGCATTCCCAATCCCCTCGAAGTCGAGATGGCCGAGACCATCTGCCGCATGGTTCCATCCGTGGAGAAGGTCCGAATGACGAACTCTGGCACCGAGGCCGTCATGTCGGCGATCCGCCTGGCACGCGGCGCCACCGGTCGCGACCGGATCGTGAAGTTCGAAGGGTGCTACCACGGCCATGTCGATTCCCTGCTGGTGAAAGCCGGTAGCGGCGCCCTCACCCTCGGTCAGCCTGACAGCGCCGGCATTCCCGCATCACTTGCCTCCCTCACCTCCACTGTCCCCTTCAACGACATTGAGGCACTCAAGCACGTCTTTCAGGAAAAGGGATCCGAGATTGCCTGCGTCATCCTCGAGCCTGTCCCGGCCAATGCCGGTCTCTATTTGCCGGAGCCAGGCTATCTGGAAGCCATCAGGAATCTCTGCAATGAGCATGGCGCCCTGCTCATCTTCGACGAGGTCATGACAGGATTCCGCCTAGCTCCGGGAGGGGCTCAGGAGATCTACGGGATCACGCCCGATCTCACCACCATGGGGAAGGTCATCGGCGGAGGCCTTCCCGTCGGAGCCTTCGGCGGTCGCGCAGACATCATGGATCAGCTAGCGCCACTGGGACCTGTCTATCAGGCCGGTACGCTTTCGGGAAATCCCCTCGCCCTCGCGGCGGGTCTCGCCCAGCTGAAGGAGATGGAGCGAATCAACGGATGGGCTCTCCTTGAGTCGCTCGGCGCACAGATAGAGGAGGCCATGCGCTCCTCAATCAAAGGTAAGCCCCTCACCTTCCAGCGGATTGGCTCCATGTTCTGTCTCTACTTCTGCGAGGGGCCAGTTCGGAACCTCGAGGATGCCAAGCGGAGCGATACCTCTGCCTTCGCCCGCTACTTCCATGCGGCGCTTGGGGAAGGAATCTACTTCGCCCCCTCCCAGTTCGAGGCAGGTTTCCTCTCAACGGCGCATACTTCGGAAGCCTTGGAGCGATCATCAGACATCGCCTCCAGGATCCTTAAAGAAATCTAAACTCTCGCCCTGAAAGGCGGCCTCTTAGGGAATGATGGCTCTCCGCTATTTGGAATGGGTGAATCTGCTGGATCGAAAACAATCGGCGCCTAGGCCTTTGGTTTCGAAAAGGATTTAGAAGAACCAAACAGGGTTTTTTGAATATGGAACTCAGGAACTCAGGAAGAAAAGCTGAATAGGTATGGATGTGATAAGTTCTCGTGATCCTTGTTGCATTGGCTGGCCGGACCGTCACTTTGCATTCTTGGCGGATTGCTCTGCTTCCATCGATCCACCATTACTCAGCATCAGATTGCTCTCAGCGGCAAACTTCCTCGTCGGTTTCTTTTCCTGAGTTCCTGAGTTCCATATTTTTTCTCTGTCTTCCCTCTTACCCACTGAAAACAGCGAGGAACCCAATTCTTTCTCTTTTCCTCTTCGCCTTTGCGCCTCTGCGCGAGTACTTTTATTTTTCGATGGTTAAGCTGATCGCCCAAGGGACGACAGATTAACTAGATGATGCTCTAGAGGAAGCACGCCTCGAGTGTTCAAGGATTAGTAATATTACATTTGGGTAATAAACTCCATTTATTACCTTTATGTATTTTATTGCAATTATGATTCAAGTGTAATAAAGAGATTCTGTGAAAGAGAACTACTCAATCTCAACGCCGATAGAGCTTAGAGCGATTTTGCGATCTTTGAGGCAGACTCGTGGCCTCAATCAGGAGGATGCCGCTCGCCTTCTTGGCGTCACACAGGGGCGTCTTGCCCGGATCGAGGCTGCACCTGATCGGACGAGTTTTGAGCAGATCTCCCGGCTTGTCACGGCGCTGGGAGGGAGGCTGGAGGTGAGGGTTGTCCCTGAGATGACTGCCAAGAAGCCTGTTGCTAAGAGTGCTCAGAAAGCACCCTCTAACTGGTAGAGCGAGCCATGGCCACCAAGTCGCTCAGAACCCCGTTAGCAATCTGGATGAACGGTATCCGGGTGGGCGTGTGGACTCCGCCGGTTTCCAATGCGTCGAGTTTCCACTATGACCCGGAATGGATTGATGCGCCGGAGAGGAGGGTGCTTTCGCTGTCGCTTCCCTTCACACCTGGGAATGTTCCCCTGCGTGGGAAGATGGTGACCGATTTCTTCGACAATCTGCTTCCTGACACGGAAGAGATCCGAAGAAAGATAAGGACTCGTTACGGGACGCGCTCGACAAAGCCATTTGATCTGCTCACAGCCGTGGGCAGGGAATGCGTGGGAGCAATTCAGTTGCTGCCGGAGGGCGAAACGCCAATAGGGTTTGATCGAATTGAGGGGGAGGTGCTCGATGAGAAGGGTGTCGAGCAGGCGCTCAATGCGGCTATCTCAGGGAGCCCTCTCATGGCCATGGATGCGGATGAGGAGTTCAGAATCTCGATAGCCGGGGCTCAGGAGAAAACGGCGTTTCTTTTTCATAAGGGGCGCTGGTGGCGTCCTGCTGGAGCTACGCCGACGACCCATATTTTCAAGCTCCCGCTGGGGCTCATTGGAAATCTCCAGGTGGATATGCAGGGATCAGTGGAGAATGAATGGATCAGCTCGCGCATCATGAATGCCTTTGGCCTGAAGACGGCTGAATGTGAGATTCTGCGCTTCGGGGAAAGAAAGGTGCTTTCCGTTGAACGCTTTGATCGGGCCCTGATGGTGGGATCATGGATTGCTCGTCTGCCTCAGGAGGATTTCTGTCAGGCCCTCGGAGTGCCAGTAACGGAGAAGTATGAAAACCAAGGAGGTCCAGGTATTGCGAACATTCTAAGGGTTCTCAATGCGAGTTCGACCCCCATGGAGGACAAGAGGGCCTTTGTGAAAGCCCAGATTGTATTCTGGCTAATGGCCGCAACGGATGGTCACGCCAAGAACTTCTCGATCTTCCACGAGCGCGGTGGCACCTATCGACTGACCCCATTCTATGACGTGATCTCCATGTGGCCAATCATTGGACATGGCACTGGCCTGCTTGATCTCAGGAAAGCCACCATGGCCATGGGTGTGAAGGGGAAGAGCCTGCACCGAAAGATTCATGAAATCCGTCCCTACCACTGGGACTGGGCCGCAAAGCTAGGGGGACTGGGGAATGCTTCCGACTTAATCGAGGAAATCACCACACAAGTTCCCAAAGTTCTGGCCGTCGTGGATCGGGAGATCCCCAAGGACTTTCCCAAGAAAATCCGAGATGCGATTTTTGAAGGAATCCGCAATCAAGCGCAGAAGTTGCGCGAAGCATAACGCTCCAACCGGTGGAAGCTGATGCCAAGGCGGACACAAAGAAGTGTCCCTCTGTGTCCCTGAAAGTGTCCCTTCGGGGTGGATTTCGGTCGAGGCTTCCCCGCTTACGGAATCACGAGATAGGCCTTCTCTCCACCAGGGATGACAGAGGCATCAATTCGGCGATCCAGCGTGGCAAGTTTTCCTTTGTGATGGATTGCCAGTGCCAGCAGATAGAAATCCGTGAGCTGTTTGGAACCAGGAAGTTGAGGGTATTTCTTTTCGTCCCTGAATGAGATGGCATCACTCCAGAATTGGTGCCCAGGAGCCGAGCAGATCACTCGGAGCACCTCCTGAAGTTCTGCAGGAGATCCCGGCGAGTCCTTGTAGTTCGGGTGACCTAGGATTCTTAGGAATCCATTCTCCGTGATCGGGCAGGTAGCCCATGGCCGAGCTCGCTCATGATGGAACCACTCCTGCACCCGTTCATGGTGAGTATGAAACGGATCCCCCAGGGCAATCAGCACATTCACATCCAGGAGAACAACCATGACTACTCCTCTGCTTCCTGATCCTGAAGCGCGTATACTATCTCACTGGTGATGCGCCCGCGACCCCTCCTTTTCAGTATCGGGAACCCGTAGGCATTCACTTCCGTGAGAACTTCTTGCTCTTTCTTAGCGGGAGCAAGCTCACCCAGTTCACGGCGCAGGGCGTGCTCCATGATCGATCGCATCGTCGTCCGACGGCGTGCAGCCACAGCCTTGACCTCCATCAAGAGAGCGTCGGGCAGTTCGAGCGTCGTCTTCATACGGAATAGCGTATGGTAATATGGGTACTTGTCAATATTCTGGGCATCCCCTTACTTTCCACCCGATCGGTTCCATGTTCTGCCTCTATTTCACGGATGGCCCCGTCCGTAACCTCGAGGACGCCAAGCGGAGCGACACGGCCGCCTTCACCCGCTAATTCCAAGCCGCGCTGCAGGAAGACATCCACTTCGCCCCCTCCCAGTACGAAGCTGGATTCCTCTCAACGGCGCATACTTCCAAGGATCTCGAGGGCGTATCAATAACCGTTTCAGGGATCCTTTCCAGAATTTAGAAATTCAGTGACTGCGGGGTGATAAATAAGACTTAAAGCCTACCAGTCATTCTCAGGACAAGAACCACGAGGATAACAAGCAGCAGGAGAGCAAAGGGTCCCCTGTATTGCTCCCAGATCAGGTGATTCGAAGGCATCTGAATCTGGAAGGAAGCCCAGATTGTTTTGTCAGTATCTTGCTGGACTGGGGCAATTCTTATGAATCGGAATCCCGCTGGTGGAGAGGGGATACTCGCCTGCCAGATTCCATGAGCTTGAGGTCTGATCCAGTAAGGCTTGATTCGACGGTACTCCTGACTAGTCAGTTCACTGTCTGCGACATTTTCAGAAGAATTCATGATCTTCTCCTCAATCAGAAACTCCTTGGGTGGCGGATCGTCATAGCTCCATTGAAGAGTCAGATTCCATCCAATCCATCCCGGTTTAAGGAAATAGGAAAGATCACTCACCAGAAGCCTTCGGAGTTTCACCTGCTCCTCCTCTGGCAAGAGAGATGGGCCAGTCTGTATCTGCGGAAGGCCTGTGCCGATTTGTACCGAAGATGAATCTACCGTGTGTGTCGGCAAGTGGACCGTAGTGACATGCGTCGTGTCGTTAGATTCGATTCCCCTATCCTTAGGCAACTTAGGTTTTGGATCACTATGAGTAGCCTTAAGAACTTCGTTGGTTGATGGTGGCAAAGGGAGAATCTTAACCGCAACTCCCGTTTCATAGCCACCCATCACAAACCTGACGGACGTATTCATCTCCTTGATCGGATGTTGAATATCCTTGAGACGTACCTTCATCTCACCCTTTGGCTTAAGAGAGACCATAGGGATCACACCCACCAGATCATCCGTGACCGCCTTCAGCACGATAGGGTGTTCCAGAGAGTTTTTGACACTCACCTCGGGCCCGACTGATCCAGGGAGAATTTCTACCGATTCCGGAGCTATGGTAAAAGGCACCACCGACTCACCATGCAGAGTGAGACTTGGTCCCTTCCCAGAGGAAAGAAGGTGCACCGTGGCATAGGAATCCATCACTCCATGGGGTTCATAGACAATTGTGAAATTCCTACTCTCCCCAAACCCAAGATCATAGGAATCATCTCCCTCAACCCTCCATGGAGAAGGGATGACGAGAGTGCCCGAAAGTGATCCCGCCAGTCGGTTCTTGAGCAGGAGCTTTTTAGAAAAGGATTCCCCCACTCCTACCCTTCCGAAATCGAGCGATCTAGGAGAGATCTGGAGACTGTCCGTGGGATCTTCGATCGAAAGGGAGGCGCGAGATGTGAGCCATGTTTTGCCAGATGTCCTGATCCGGAAGGTGAATTCATCTTCCTTATCCTTGTCACCATTGTTCGTATAAGTGATCCGAAAGGTGCTTGGAGACGCGCTTTTAATCTCACCCAGAGTTCCATGGGAGGGAGGCTGCTTGATCGTTAACCTGATATCAGCACCATCAGCAGGAATAGCTTCTATCAGAATGTCACCACTTCCTCCCCGCTCTACAGAAGCTCTTACTGGATGCAGGAGTAATGTAGGCTTCGATAGGGTCTGTAGGGGAAGGGAGATTTCTGAATGAACCGAAGAGAGCCTTAGGATCTGTAATCCTAGAAATAAAAGAGCGGGACATCTCATAAAGCTGAGCCTCTATTACCGAGCCAACGGTGCCGTCTGGAATCCCGGGGCGGGCATGATCGACCCATCAGGGCGGATCATGAGATTCCCCTTTCCATGGGCATTGGATATCTCCATGAACCAAGGCATATTCGGCCACTTATTAGGGGTCATCGGGAAGGCATCGAAGAGCGTCGGCATATAATCGATCAGGGGAATCGTATTGGATGGATTAGCCGCATTTGGCAGTCCAACATGAGCCGTGACCGTAGGGCAGCGCCAGTCACTGGGTGGGATGTTAAAGAGATTCGAGGATGTATCGATCCACCACTGCTGCTCAGCCTGTGAGCCTATCGGGATAGAAGCAGGAACCTGCGGCCAACCTGTACCGTCCGTCACGCTAGGTGCAAATCCCAGCCAGAGACGCCTCAGATGAGACATGCAGACCACCTCTTGTGCCCTGGGAATCACACTCTTCATTGCCGGGAAGAGCAACGCCATCAAAATGGAAATAATGAAGATGACCGCTAGTAACTCGACCAATGTGAACCCCCTCTGAAGTAAAATTCTCATCTTCAAATTAATAAGGACCACATGTGACAATCAGTGTACCGAGCCACCAATTCCTGCTGAGAGCAAAATGAGATTTCAACAACTTGAGGGGAGATTCTCAAAGTCCAGAACCAAGCCAGACCATTGGGTACAGGCCAAATGAAATAAGGTCATCAAGACTACCGGAATGAGGTGGTTGTTAGATTCGTCAGTGTATAGATCGTCGTGGCGTAGGGGACAGAATTGGAATATATCGGAAACGACTGCATCGTTGACGAAATCAGAATACCCTGAACAGAAATCGGGTAATTCTGCATCTGAACGGTGGGTATTCCATCCGTACCAAAAGAAAGTTGCTTCTGAGTCACAGCCCCATTTCCTAGGAATGTCTGATTGGGATACTGGTTTTTGAGAGGGCCGACATAGGACCCGATAAACTGAACTGCATCATTGTAGGCTGTAGTGGCGACCGGCTGGAGATTCAGATAATTCGTCATCAACATATTGGTGGCGTAGACGTTGATCGAGTTGGTATTTGTAAAACTGGAGATAGTGTAGTTGGATAGTAATTCTCCATTAGCTATATAAGTGATAGCATTCGTATTGGTGGTGTAGGTGACGATGGGATTGGAGTTTGTGATGACCGTCACCACAGGATTGGTGTTTGTGGAGGGTGTGTAGGTGTAGACGTAGTTCGTGAGCGTGGTGATCACGGGATTCGTATTCGTAGAAAATGCGTAGGTATAAGTGTAGTTTGTCTGGAAATAGACCTGCGGGTTGTTATTGGTAAAGGGTACGTAAGCGTACGTTGCATTCGTGATGAAATTCACCTGAGGATTCGTATTTGTGTAGGTCTGGTAAGTAATATCAAAGTTTGTCTGGAAGTAGACCTGAGGATTGTTATTGGTAAAGGGTACGTAAGCGTACGTCGCATTCGTGATGAAATTCACCTGAGGATTCGTATTTGTATAGGTCTGGTAGGCTATGTCGTAGTTCGTCTGAAAGTAGACCTGAGGGTTCGTGTTTTTGTAACTCTGAATATCGTAATTTGTGTTCGTCGAGACAGTTACTACAGGGAAGCTATTCGTAAAACTCTGAATATCGTAATTTGTGTTCGTCGAAACAGTTACTACAGGGAAGCTATTCGTAAAACTCTGAATATCGTAATTTGTGTTCGTCGAGACAGTGACGGTTGGGAAGTTATTGGTGTAGGCCAGAATGGAGTAATTTGTATTAGTGTTTACATTTACGGCGGTATTTGTGATTATATTTGTGCCATATGAAGTGATGTTTTCAATATTTGTTCCAAATTGACCATAATCTACATAAGTATACTGAATATAATTTGTCGAGTACTGAGCAGTAGCAGGTGGATTAGTTCCCGGAGTATAAGTAACATTAGGTTGAAAACCAATTAAAGTCACTGGAGCAAATTCATTTGTATACACTGAATTTGTTGAGTATATATTCGTTGTATATATTGTGTTTGTAGAGTAATTGTACGTGTAGGAGTAGTTAGTATAGGTCGTAACTACAGGATTTGAGTTTGTAGAGTAATTGTACGTGTAAGTGTAATTCGTGTAAGTGGTCACTACGGGATTCGAATTCGTCGAATAATTGTACGTGTAAGTGTAATTCGTGTAGGTCGTCACCACGGGGTTTGAATTCGTCGAATAAGAATAAGTGTAAGTATTATTTGTATAAATGGTTACAATAGGAGTTGCATTCGTATAACTCGTGATCACGGGATTCGAGTTCGTCACCACGGTCACCACGGGACCTGAGTTCGTGTAGCTGGTGATGTTGTAGTTCGTATTGGTCGAGATAGTTACCACTGGGAACTGATTTGTGTAACTCGTGATCACGGGATTCGAGTTCGTCACCACGGTCACCACGGGACCTGAGTTCGTGAAGCTGGTGATGTTATAGTTCGTGTTCGTCGAGATACTCACTACGGGGAACTCGTTCGTGTAACTCGTGATCACGGGATTACTGTTAGTTGTCACCGTCACCACTGGGGCATTATTTGTAAAACTCGTCGTCACGGGGTTGCTATTGGTAGTTACTGTTACCACGGGATTGGTATTCGTATAGGTCTGAATGGTAAAATCCCAATTCGTCGTCGAGGAGATGTAAGGAATAATATTAATTTCATTCGTTACACTCCTTGTGTAATTCGTCGCAAAGAGATTCGTATTGGAAATCACCGGGGTAAGCGGGTTCGTCGTACTAGCCAGGATGCTATTGCTTCGGGCACCGGATAGCGTGATGCCTCCATAAAAATTTCCTCCGATCTGACTCGACGATGCGTCCACATTTGCATTGGCATTGGCCTGAAAGACGTTTCCCTGATAAATGATAGTGGCAACTCCTCCGGAGCTGTTGGTGTTAGTATTGCCTCCCGAGGCTCCCGGAGGGGCGGAAACCAACATGGTTCCGGAGAGGTTCTGTCCGCGAATCACAGCGCTGAAGGTGCCACCATTGAAATAATAATTACCTGCAGGACCAGCGTAGGGATTACCGCTCTTATTAGAAGCCCCAGCCTGAAGTTGGGTGACCGGTATAAAGCTCATTCCCGTCAGAAGCAGTGCCAAAATCGTGTGGGGGAGTAATTTGACGGAACGCATATGTCAAAAAATTTCATACCATCACCACTCTGATGTCAAATCGATTTGCACTGATTACAATCAACAGGAAAGCAGAACACCGTAGAGAGATGAACGGGATGAAGAGGATTGCAAATTCTCTACGGGCATCCCTTTTTTTCCTTACAGCTATCTTCTGTTACTGATTTCCACATTAGGATCCTCAGCGCATGTGCCTTGTGCCTTGTTTGATCTCACACGGAAACTTGACTTCATGACTTGCCTGTAATAGATTCAAACACATGAGAGCAACACTCACCATCAGTTTGCCGGAAGAGATCAATATCGGTCTTTCCTCCTTGGTCAAAAGCAGCGGGAAGAGCCGTAGTCAGGTCGTGCAGGATGCCCTGAGACGACAGATCGCTCTGGAGCGCTTCCGTAATCTGCGGGAGCGACTTGTCCCCAAGGGAAGCAAGGCAGGACTGCACACGGATGAGGATGTCTTCAAGGTGATCTCGTGACCCCGTGATCTCTCGATGAGGATTTACTTCGATACGAATGTCCTCTTTTCGGCATTCGTCTCGCATGGCGTCTGCGCCGGTCTCTACGAGGAGTGTCTTCAACGTGCGACCATAGTGGCCTCTGATCATATTCTTGCCGAACTGGAGGAGAAACTGATCACCAAGGCAAATGTATCAAGGAATGATGCCAAGGAGGTGATATCCGCCGTCCGAGCAGATGCAGAGATCATCCAAGCGAAAGCACTCAGCCAGCCTGTCTGCCGAGATCCGGATGATGATCTGGTCCTCGGCGGCGCCGTTGAAGCCAAAGCCGACACCATCGTGACGGGAGACCAGGATCTGCTAGGACTGAAGAAATACAAAGGCATCCCGATCCTCAACCCCCGTGACTGTCTGGCCTTCCTAGCAGAGGGGTGAGGAAAATTCTCACGCGGGGGCACACGGAGACCGCGGAGAGAAGGGCAATCATGGAGGAAAAAAGTGGATGCCCTGAAATAAAGATTCATACCTGACATTTTTGTCATCCCTTTTATCCCCTTCATCCCTGTGAATCCTTAAAACTCTTCAGTTCCTGAGTTCCTGACACAATAACCGCCCGACTGGAATTCCCTTTGCCATTCATGCACTGGAGGTGTTTTCACCCGGAACCGATGATGACACTCTCTTAGCCAATGCGCAGCAGGAGGTGGAGGCATTCGTCAGTACCGACAAGGATTTTTGTTTGATTGTAGCTACAAACGTGTCATCATACCCACATGCTTAAGACATCCATCATTCGCGCTAGACTCTCCCCCAGCCTTAAAGAGGAGGTAGAGGAAACCCTTTCTGCGCTCGGCCTTACGGTTTCGGATGCGATCCAACTGCTCTTTCACCAAATTCAACTGCGAAAGGGACTCCCCTTTGAAGTGGCCATTCCGAATAAAACCACAGCAAAGGTTCTTCGCAGAAGCAAGAAGGGTGAAGGCGTCGAGAAGTTCTCCTCCAAAAAAGAACTCTATACTGACCTCGGTCTATGAGGTCACTCAGCAGGACATCCCAATTCAAGAAGGATGTCAAAAAGGCCGAGAAACGAGGAAAAGACCTGAAAAGACTGCGTGCTGTTCTCGATCTTCTGATCGATGCAAAGCCTCTTCCAGAGTCGCTCCGGGATCATGCTCTGCAGGGTGAGTTCAAAGGGAGCAGGGATCTGCATATCGAACCAGACTGGTTATTGATCTACACGCTCGATCAGAGCCATCTCCGTCTGGAAAGAACCGGAACGCACGCAGATCTGTTCCGGTAGGGAATCGCTGATGTGAGGAATCATTACAATTCTCACGCGGGGGCGCGGAGAACGCGGAGAGGAGCTCAATCATGGAGGCAAAAAGGGATGCCCTGAAATAAAAGATTCATGCCGGACATTCTTCCCATCCCTTTTATCCCCTTGATGGCACTTGCCTCACGGCAAGCAGTGCCACCCTCCGGGCTACCTTCGGTAGTCTTCCGCGCTGCTCCGCATAGGCTTGGTTCATCGCAGTGAATCCTTAAAACTCTTCAGTTCCTGAGTTCCTGAGACAATAACCGCCCGACTGGAATTCCCTTTGCCATTCATGATCCAGAGGATTAATTTCGATCTATGCAGAGCTGGCTTTCCAATCGCATCGATCTAGATCCTTCAATCTGCCATGGAAAACCCGTAGTTCGCGGAACACGGATCCTCGTGGCAAATGTTGTGGGAGCAGTTGCCGCCGGCGAGACATTCGAGGAGATCATGGAGGATTACCCCTCGCTTCAAGAGGAGGATATCCGTTCCTGCTTGGACTTTGCCGGTCACTTGACCGCCATGGAAACCGTCGAGGCCTGAGCTCCGAAAAGACAAGCGGATGCGTTTCTTTCTAGACGAGAACTTTCCTCGTCCGGCCCTCACCCTACTCCAGGGCAAGTGATGCCTTTTAGTAGCTTCAAGACTGATGATCGCGCAGAGGCGCAAAGGCGCAGAGATTTGAATATGGAACTCATGAACTCATGAAAGGACCTCTTAAAAACTAAATCTCAAAAATATTCAATCACTCTTAAACTCCTCTGCGCCTTGTAGGTCTCGGAATATGGAGATTCAAGGAGTTATTCGCAAATGCCCGGAAGGGCAAGGTAGCGGCAGCCCGAGTCGCACAGCTCGGGCGCTGGCGCTAAGCCAGAGCTACCGGTTTGGGAAGAACTCCG
>JAIOPL010000024.1 GCA_021413925.1 Verrucomicrobiota bacterium | reverse complement strand
ACCACTCAGGCCGCGGAAATCATGCAGGGTCTGATCTGTGGGATTATTCGGGCGGTTTACCCACTGCACGGGGAAACGAAAGTTCGAGAGGTTCCAGTCGCTGGCAATGTGCACGGTCTCGAGATGACCGAGCAGCGTCGGACCTGGATACCATGGGGTGTGAGCAGAGAGGGTGACGATATTATCCCCCTGCAAAGCGCTCACAGGGATGAACTTCACATCCTTGATGTCAAGGCGTGGCAGAAATTCCTCGAACTGATCCTTGATCTCGAGAAAGCGTTCCTCGCTCCAGTCAACCAGATCCATCTTGTTGATGGCGACGACGAGGTGGGGGATGCGCAAAAGGGAGGCGATGATCGCATGACGACGGCTCTGCTCGATGACGCCCTGACGCGCGTCGATCAGGATGATCGAGAGGTTTGCTGTCGAGGCCCCGGTGACCATGTTGCGCGTGTACTGCACGTGGCCCGGTGTATCGGCGATGATGAACTTGCGGTGCGGAGTCGCAAAGTAGCGGTAGGCGACGTCGATCGTAATTCCCTGCTCACGCTCAGCACGCAGACCATCGGTGAGGTTGGCGAGATTGATCTGCCCTCCGCCTGTGATGTCGGCGGAGCGCTCGAGGGCCTCTATCTGGTCCTCCATGAGGGACTTGGAGTCGTAGAGAAGACGGCCTATCAAGGTCGACTTACCGTCGTCAACAGATCCGCAGGTGTTGAAGCGGAGAAGGTCTATGGGATGATTTGCAGTGGTCATTGCGGAATAAAAAATCTGGAACTCAGGAACTCAGGAATAAGGAGAAGTAGAATCGATGAATGAACCCATCTTATTATGTATTCCTCTCTGCGCCTCTGCGTCTCTGCGCGATATCTTTCGGATGTGTAATCATGGAGATCTCAGAATTCTTAGAAATATCCCGCCTTCTTGCGGTCTTCCATGGCCGCCTCCGAGACGCGGTCATCGGCGCGGGATCCACGCTCGGTGACACGTGCTGCAGCGATCTCGGCGATGATGTCATCGCAGGTGGCGGCGGGGGACTCCACGCAGCCGGTGCTGATGATGTCGCCTATGGTGCGGACACGAACGATCAGCTCCTTCACTTCCTCGTTTGCCTTTGCCGGCATTAGCTCTGTATCAGGAACCCACTGGCCTCCACGACGGACGCAGCGGCGTTGGTGACTGAAGTAGATGGAGGGGACCTCCAGTTTCTCACGCTTGATGTATTCCCAGACGTCCATCTCGGTCCAGTTGGAGAGAGGAAACACACGCATGTTCTCACCCGGATTCAGGCGACCATTGTAGAGGTTCCAGATCTCGGGTCGCTGGTTCTTGGGATCCCATTGGCCGAAGCTATCGCGGAAGCTGAAGAAGCGCTCTTTGGCTCGGGCTTTTTCCTCGTCGCGGCGGGCACCGCCGATGCAGCAATCGAAGCGGAACTCCTCGATCGCCCCCAAGAGGACGGGAATCTGGAGTTGGTTGCGACTGATCTGTCCGGGTGCCTGGACTGCGATTCCCTTTTCCAGGGCCTCATCCACGGTACGAACGATAAGTTTTGCATGCAGTTCCTTGGCGCGCCGGTCGCGGAATTCCAGGAGCTCGGGGAACTCGTGACCCGTCGCCACGTTGAGGAATGGCATCGGAATGTCCGAGGGGCGGAAGGCCTTCTCCGCAAGGCGAAGCAGGCAGATCGAGTCCTTGCCTCCCGAGAAGAGGATGGCCGGACGCTCAAACTCCGCCGCAACCTCACGCATGATGTGGATAGCCTCCGTTTCGAGGTAATCCAGGTGATCGAGATGATACGATTTCATCGTATGGGTAATAGGTGATTGGGGATGGGTAATGGGGATTAAGCGCGTGAACGATGAGAGCGCATGAGTCCGGAGATCAGTTTTCCAGTCTTGATGCAGAGTTGGAGAAGTTCGTTTTGTTCTGATACCAAAATGAATTTGTTATCTAGTAGCAGATAGCTCATCGATCGAACTTCACCGCAGGAGCGTCGGGCATAGTTGTAGGCTTGACGCTTTTCCGCGATGTGAAGGGTTTCCCATCCTTCAGCCAGATTATTCATTACGGATACAGCGGCGCGCTGCAGCTGGTCGCAGAGGCCGAAGTCCTTTGAAAGGGGTGAGCGTCTGCATAATGCATAAACCTCATTGCTTAGTATGCGGGCAGACTTCCAGGCTTCCGAATTTTCAAAAGGTTCACTCATGTGGTTGCCCTATCACCCATTCCCTATTGCCGATTTTCCCCACCCCGCATGGAGTCCGCACTCGCGCTTTTCGTCGGCCTTGGCGGGATCGAAGTAGTCCCATTCGTTGGGGAGCTTGTGCTCGGTGAGATAAGACTCCATCTGTTCATCGGAGAAATAGAAGACGGGGCTGATCTTGAGGGAGCCGAAGTTGCCGTCGGCCGAGACAATGTCGAGCTCAGCGCGGTTCGGGTTCTGGACTTTGCGGAGTGCCGTGATCCAGATGGTCGGAGCCAGTTCTTTCATGCCCCGCTGGAAGGGTTCGAGCTTCATCAGGGTGCTGAATCTTTTGAGTTTCTCCTCCTCTTCCGGCGTCGGGATGGGACCATCCAGAGCATCGCGATGCGCGGTCGTGATCTTCGGGAGATAGGCCTTAAGATTGAGGGCGAGAAGGTTTTTCAACTCTTCCGCATGCTTGTAGGTGGCCGGACGGTTGTATCCGTGATCAACCCACAGAACCGGAATATCGGTCTGAGCCTGTGTGGCCAGATGAAGGACTACTGCCTCGAACGGACGGAAGTTTGTGGAGACAATGGCTTTGCCTCCCGATTCCTTGGCTTGGGCGATCGCCCAATGGGTGATCTCCAAGGGACTCTTGCTCCTGAGTTCCTCATTCCAGGAAGCGATCTGTGCTGGCGTGGCTTGCGTCGACACTTGGCAATCAGGCTGCCTGGGTTCCGACGCTATGGAAGGTGGCGTCTGAAGGAAGGATCTCCCGGTCGCAGAAGTCGCCGAAGCCCTCACCTTCAGTGCGCTCCGTGGCAAAGCGCTTGATGATCGGGGTGAGCCGGGTTACGGCGTCATCGATCGTGATGCTCGGCGAGAAAAGGCGGTTAAGCCTCGTGCCGTTGTACTTCGCTCCTAAGTAGAGGGCATATTTTCCGGGGGCCTTGCCTACGAATCCGATCTCCGCCAGGTAGGGACGGCAGCAGCCATTGGGGCATCCGGTGATACGGAGGCTGATGGCGTCGTCGCGCAGTCCTGCTTCGTCGAGGACATTCTCGAATTTTCCCAGGATCGAAGGGAGATCACGCTCGCTCTCCGCGAGGGCGAGTCCGCATGTCGGAAGAGCGACGCAGGAGAGGGCGTTCAGGCGGAGGCCGGAGCGATCGTTCTCATGGGAGAGTCCATGCTTTTCGAGGATGGCGCTGATCTCGGCCTTCTTGGCTGTGCTGACGCCGGAGATGGTGACGTTCTGCGACGGGGTGAGGCGGAAGTCTCCCTCGTGGATCTCTGCGATCTCGCGCAGGGCTGTCTTCATCGGCCAACCCTGGGTGTCCTTGATGCGACCACTCAGGATGTGGAGGCCGTAGAACCATGTGCCGTCGGAGCACTCGTGCCAGCCGAAGGGATCCTCGATCGTGGTGAAGTGGAATGGGCGGGCCGCCTCAAGCTGGAAGCTAATGCGCTTCTGGACCTCCCCGCGGAACCACTCGATGCCGCGATCCTGAATCGTGTATTTGAGGCGCGCGTGCTTGCGGTTGGTGCGATCGCCGAAATCGCGCTGGGTGGTGAGAACGGCAGCGCCGACCTCGTTCACCTTGTCTGCAGGGATGAAGCCGAGGAGGTCAGCGAGGCGTGGGAAGGTCTCCGCATTGCCGTGACTCATGCCGAGGCCGCCGCCGACGGTCACATTGTACCCGACGAGTTTTCCATTTTCGACGATCGCGATATAGCCTAGATCCTGGGAGAAGACATCGACGTCATTGGAAGGGGGAATGGCGAAGCCGGTTTTGAATTTCCGGGGGAGATAGGTGTCACCGTACATCGGCTCAATCTCGGGCTCGCCACCGGCCACGAGTTCCTCGTCGAGGTAGATCTCATGGTAGGCGCGGGTCTTGGGGAGGGCATAGTTGCTCCAGTTCGCCGCGTCCTCATAGACCTGCTGGAGGATCTCCGAACGCTCGGGGTTCGGTGGGGCCATGACATTGCGGTTCACATCACCGCAGGCTGCGATGGAGTCGAGCAGCACTTGGTTCATTCCCTTGATGAGTTTCTTCACGTTGCCCTTGAGGACGCCGTGGAACTGGAAGGTCTGGCGCGTCGTTAGTCGCAGGGAGGGGGAGGCAACGGCATCGGCCAGCTTATCGAGGACAATCCACTGTTTTGGCGTTGCCTTTCCGCCGGCAAGTCGGACGCGGAGCATGAAGGCGAAAGCCTTCTCCTTACCTTCTTTCTTGAGTGTGTTGCGAAGGTCGCGGTCATCCTGCATATAGAGACCATGGAATTTTCCAAGCTGGTTGCTCTCCTCGCTGACATTCCCCGTAGAGGTATCGGCGAGGTCTGCGGCGATCTGCCCACGCAGGTGGTGGGAGTTGATCTTCATCGTCTCGTTGACGGCGAGGGGCTTTGGAGTGGTCTCGGTGCTCATGGGCTCTTTAGGTGATAGGGAATTGGCAATTGGGAATTGTGAAAATAAAACGACCGATAAGATCGTTATCTATTAGTGCTTAGCAGGGGTATTGGAGTGGTATCGAACGGAACTGTACGGTTTTTTTAAGAGTAAGGTAGGTATTTTAGACGAAAGCATTTATCAGACGAGAAAAATTATCATATTTCATAAATAAAGACGACTTAATCGATGGTCTATTCAAGCGGCTCCCACGGCTAAGTATTTCCGTGGTACAGGTTCAGGACATGGGTAACGCTTTAGGTTCAGGACATAGGTAACACCATGGGGCTCTTACTGGCAGGGTAAGAGACTATGCCGTGGCAACACCTAGACCTAATGAGCCAGAGAACAGAGTTTGCGCTTCGAGCG
>JAIOPL010000023.1 GCA_021413925.1 Verrucomicrobiota bacterium | reverse complement strand
GTCATCTCCCCGGCCTCCTGGCCTTCTTCACCCACCCCATCAGTAACGCCATGGCGGAGGGCTTTAACTCAAAAATCCAAGTCATAAAAAGCTCCGCCAGGGGCTTCCGTAACCCAAAAAACTGGCGAATCGCCATCCTCTACCATATGGGTAAATTACATCTCTCCCCTTATCATCCTCACCTCTCTTCCCAAGCCGTTTGACGAAGAGGCAATTTTTTTGGCCGTAATTCCAATCTATGTTCAGGCCCCGATTCTCTTCTCCACTCCTTGTTGGGCTACTTACCTGTTCTCATTTATTATCGGGAAACCTTCCGGCCCAAGGGCTCACACCCAAGTTCTTGGATCCCACTGAGGAGTTGGACGGAAATGCCAAGAAGAAGCACTCGCGCCTCCAATCCCCCTCTCCAACGCCAACCAGTACTCCCACCCCGTCGCCACATCTCTCATCCCCCGCAGCTCCTCAGGTTGGGGATTTGATAGAGCGAGTAGGGAACGAGATCCAACGCTACTTGCCTACGGGATTATCGGCTGTTTACACAGAGATTGGATCAGATGTTACCTCGGTGATTCAATATCCTAAGCATGTAAGTGGAACTGGTTTTGTGGTCGGCCAGAGTGTCGGGAGTCAGATGTCACATGTTGGTCATGCAGTCGATGTTGTTACCCACAGGGAGTTGGAGCTGATTAATGGCTTTGAAAAAAAGTTGGCTGATTGGGGTTTGGTATTCGGAGGAGACTGGCAGGGGAACTATTACGGCAGTGTTGCTGGGGGATACCGAAGAGGCGGCGCCTTTGATGAGCAAATCAAACTAGCCTTTATTTACGACTTCGGAAAGAAGCTCCACCTCAAGGGACTCAAGGCGTATTCTAACTACCGCTATAGGGATGGGGATGACATCAATAACATTAGCGGAGCAGCCAATGGATTCGGCCCCTCAAATATTCAGAGCGGTAAGGAACTCCGACTCATGGCTCAGTATTTGGAATACACGACGGAGAATGGTGCCTTCATGATCAATGCCGGATGGATGAATCCCTATGACTTCTTTCTCCAACAGCCTCTTTCCAAGTTCTTCCAGAATAATCAGATCGCCAGCGCAAAGGGGATTGGTGGTAATAGTGGCGGAGGTGCTCGGGAGACATTTGTGGGTGATCCCGCATACAACAATAATGTCGCAGCCAAGATCCCTTGGAGTAGCACTTACGATGCATGGGGAGGCACGCTCCGTATCAAGCCGACTAAATCAATCTATGCTATCAGTGGACTTTACCTAGCGATTCCTAATGCTGCCGGCGCCGTTCAGGGCGTCTACACCCCGACCCAAGTGGCTCCCTACACCTCCGTGCCAAGGAATCAGTTGGGTAAACCAAATCCAAGCTCACGAGGCACAGTAAATAATAACGGACTTTCTAGCTTTGGGGGAGCAGGTTGGAATGCTGTCGGCGAGGATCAGCCTAATGGGAATAACGGAAATCCCAATGGATTCTATTCCTGCACAGAGTTCGGATGGGAGCCCAAGCTGGGTAGGGACAAACTCGAGGGGAAATATGCTTTTGGAATGATCTGGTGGGGTATCCAGGATGAGAATTTCCTGCCGGTTGTCCAGACAGGGAGTGGATCCAAGGCCAAGGCTGTCAATGCCGGTTCCTTCAATATGGGCTCTTGGGCCTGGTATTTTCAGGCCGATCAGATGCTCTATCGCGTTAGGGAGTCGACCGCTCCAAGCGATAACAAAAATCCATCCCCAGCCAGGAATCTTTCCAAAAAAGGGCTCTATATGTTCAATGCGTGGAGCTTCTCACCCAGTCGGTACAGCCTACTCGATTTTTACTATCAGACCGGACTAGTTTACCAAGGATTGATCCCTGGACGGCCCGACGACCGACTCGGTATCGCCCTTGGTTCGGCATGGTTCAGTTCCGATGCCGCATCAGCTTACAGCCAGACATACCAGATTCAGACTGCTGCAGCCATTGCAGGAGGCAAGACGGTGTATCCCGCCCAACCACAGCCGACATGGGGAGGTGTGCTAGAAGTCGATTACCAGTGCATGCTCACCAAGTGGATCTCGGTAAAGCCGTTCGCGGAGTTCATCATGAATCCCCAGCAGAACGGCACCTTGGGTAATGTCTTTGTCCTTGGAACCCAGGCCGCGGTAAGATTCTGACCTCTCCTCCTTTTGAGAGGTGACCCCCCTGGGGCAACCTGCCTAGACTTGGCTTTGTGCACGAGTTTCTCCAGCAGTTGATTAACGGCCTTTCTCTCGGGGCAATCTACGCTCTGATCGCTCTCGGTTACAGCATGGTCTACGGCTTGCTGAAGTTCATCAACTTCGCCCACGGGGATGTCCTGATGATCGGGGCCTTTGCTGGATTTTACGCCACGCCAGTTGCGCGTCATCTTTTCCCCCATCCTTGGATGACCACCACCGCGGTGCTCATCTGGGCCATGATCGTCTGCGCCCTGCTTGGCGTCATCATCGAGCGCTTGGCTTACCGGCCCCTGCGCAATCAGCCCAAGTTGGCCGTGCTGATCACCTCGATCGGCGTATCACTCCTCCTCTCTTATGGAGGGCAAATTCTCTTCGGTGTGAATCAGAAGGCGTTTCCGGATCTTCTGCCTCCGATCCGCATTGCGCTGGGGGAGGGGGTCACGATTTCTGGCAACCATCTACTGGTGATTGCCGTGACGCTGGTGCTTCTTGTGACCCTTCGTGAGATTGTGCTGCGGAGCCGCTTCGGCCTCGCCCTTAGAGCCCTCTCTCAGAATCGTGATGCGGCAGCCCTCATGGGGGTGAACAGCAATGCGGTGATCTCTCTGACCTTTGCCGTGGGTTCGGCTTTGGCCGGTGCTGCCGGCGTACTCTACGCCATGAATATTCATTCGATCGAACCGCTCATGGGAACGCAGCCAGGCATCAAGGCCTTTGTGGCGGCCGTTCTGGGCGGGATTGGAAGTCTGCCTGGAGCTGCTGTGGGAGGCCTCCTGCTTGGCCTGAGCGAGTGTTTGCTAGGGGGCTCTTTTCTCTCCTCTTACCGGGATGCGATCGCCTTCGGCATCCTGATCGTGATTCTGCTGATAAGGCCTTCGGGACTCTTTGGGAGTTCGGCGGCCGAGAAAGTGTAATGAGAAAGCACAGGGATGAAGGGGATGAAAGTGATGGGATTGAAATCCTGCTAAGTGGCATGATCGCGTGCATCAAACTAAGGCATTATCCGAGTTCATGAGAGCCCATCAGGGGGATAGGACGGAGCAATCTTGGGAAAAACATTTAGAAACTCAGTTCTGAATATTGCTGCAGTCTTATCCCCTTCATCCCCTTTATCCTTGTGAGTCTTTCCCGAGTACCTCGAGGTAACGGCGGGAGATGGGATCCGGATTTCCTGGGTTGAAACTCTCGATCCTCATCTGCTTGAGCATCCAGAGGCCGTCGATCTTCTGCGCGGAGACGATTTCAAACCGGCGCAGGAGAAGGCCTTTCTTGTCATAGCCTTCGATGCGCAGGATGGCGCCGGAATCTTTGTCGATCCAGACACGGGCGACGCCATACGCTTCTTCGCCTGGGGGTGCCTGAAGATCGATCTTCCATGCTGGTCGGGTCTTGATGGTATCTTCTCCCTGCAGGACAGGACGGGGCCAGTAGAGAAATCCCAAGGAGAGATCCTGATAGGTGACACCGGTGTCCCTGATGACATCGTTGAGATGGGAGCCGCTGATGGTCTGCGACACCCCGTTCTTTTTCTCCAGAAGTCTGGTGTTTCCGGGTTCGAGTTTGAGCAGGAGGATTTGTTCCGGTTCCTTGAACTCGTAGGTGATCACATGGTCTTTGAGGCCAATACGCAACAGTGTCGGCTTCTCCTCGCCCCGGATCTGAGCCCGCAGGGAAGCAGGTCTTGCCGTTGGGCTCATTCGAGCAGCCATAAGGATCTCCTCAGCCGCTTGTGCGTGAACAAGTGTGGGAATAATTTCCATCAAGAGCAGGAGAAGAAAGAAGTTGAAAAATGAAAATCGCATCGGTTCACGATATCGGTCTGACCCGATGAAGATCAACGGAGGAGTGCTCAGTGAAAACCCGCGAGGAATGGATTGGCGTGATGATTGGCGTCGAACTCCATGTCACGATAAGATGTTTGCATGAGCATGCCGCCACGCCCTCTTCCCCTAGTGATTTATGATGGGGAATGCGGCTTTTGCACTGCTTCGATGCGGCGTTGGATCATTGCTGGGATTGGCCGTCTGGAGTTTTCAGCCGTGCAGGACGGAGAGGGGGAGGCTTATGGGTTTCCCCCAGACCGACCGATGGGAGCAGTTCACCTGATCGAGGTGGATGGGCGGATAAGGCGGGGTGCCGAGGCTGTCTTCAGAATGATGGCGCTCTGCGGTAGTTTGGCGGGCAACGTGGCGTGGAGAATGTATCAGCGTGTGACAGTTTTTCGCATTCTCAGCGACTGGGGCTACCGGCGGGTGGCAGAACGTCGGGCGGCGCTCTCAAAAATAATATGCCTACGGCCGAATCGTCCGGAGAAATGACAGTGCAGGACGCCAGCATTCATTCCTGATAAAGCTAGATATTATGGGCCTCCAGTGACCGGCAGGGTGATGTCAGAGTCCTTCTGGGTGCCGTTTGTAATGCTGAGGTGGAGCACGAAAATGGAAAGGAAATCCTACACCAAGAGCTCGCAGGTGAAACGGGCGGTTGCTATGGCTCGACGCTCCCGATGAAAATATCTGTGACGAAATGATAAAATCTTCTTGCAGATTCACGTGGTTTCCCTACTTTCCCACCTCCCGACTTCTTCGGAGTTCCTAAAGACTCTGTGGTGACGCGGACCAGTTCCTTTACAAACACGGGGATGGTTTTGCTGAACGGCAATCGAAGAAGCATTGGGATCACTCATTTTTAACAATGCCAACCATCAACCAACTCGTCCGTAAGGGCCGCGAACAGGTCAAGGTGAAATCCAAATCACCTGCGCTCGTGAATTGTCCCCAGCGTCGTGGCGTCTGCGTGCAGGTGATGACCCGAACTCCCAAGAAGCCGAACTCAGCGCTTCGCAAGGTTGCCAAGGTTCGCCTCACCAACGGCCAGGAAGTGATCGCCTACATCGGCGGTGAGGGACATAACCTTCAGGAGCACTCCATCGTGCTCGTTCGCGGAGGCCGTGTGAAGGATCTCCCCGGTGTCCGGTATCATATCGTTCGCGGCAGTCTTGATTGCCTTGGCGTTGATGGTCGCCGTCGTGGACGCTCCAAGTACGGAGCCAAGCGCCCCAAGCCAGGTGAAGAGGCCAAGGCCGTTAAGAAGAAGAAGTAATCCAGACCAACACTCCAACTTTTCTTTATCATGTCCCGCCGCAAACGCGTCATCACTAAAGAGGTCAAGCGTGACCTCCGCTATGCCAGTCCGCTGGTTGCCCGCCTTATCACCACCGTCATGCGCGGAGGCAAACGCTCCCTTGCGGAACGTATTGTTTACACAGCAATCGAGAGCACCCGTGATGGAACCGAGGCGGTTGATCCGCTGGATGTTCTCCAGAAGGCCATGGACAACGCCCGCCCTCGTCTTGAGGTGAAGAGCCGCCGCGTCGGCGGAGCCACTTACCAGGTTCCGATGGAAGTTCCGGCTGATCGCCAACTCGCCCTTGCGATGCGCTGGATCGTTGGTTTTGCAAGCAAGCGCAAGAGCGTCCCAATGTCGAAGGCCCTTGCCTCTGAGCTCAAGGAAGCCGCCGCTAATCAGGGTGCCGCTATTAAGAAGCGGGACGATCTTCACAAGATGGCCCAGGCCAACCGCGCCTTCGCTCACTTCCGCTGGTAGTCCCAGTATTTTTGTTCTTTATCCAATCACCGCAATGAGCACCGAAACAGCCAATCCGAACTCCCCGGATCGTGCCTTCCCGCTGGAGCGCACCCGCAATATCGGGATCTGCGCACACATCGATGCCGGCAAGACGACATTGACCGAGCGCGTTCTTTTCTACACCGGCATGATCCACAAGATCGGCGAAGTGCACGAGGGGACAACTGCCACCGATTGGATGGAGCAGGAGCGCGAGCGCGGTATCACGATCACCTCCGCCGCTACGACTTGCAGCTGGAACCAGATCAAGCAGGAAGGTGTTGTGAAGCTGTTCGACGACATCAAGATGCGCGTCAATATCATCGACACGCCGGGCCACGTGGATTTCACGGCCGAGGTGGAGCGTTCGTTGCGCGTGCTTGACGGTGCCATCGCGGTGTTCTGCGGAGTTGCGGGTGTTCAGCCCCAGTCCGAGACTGTCTGGCGCCAGGCCAACAAGTACAATGTTCCCCGCATCGCTTTCGTCAACAAGATGGACCGCACGGGTGCAAATTTTGCAAATGCCGTCAACGACATGCGCAACAAACTGGGTGCCAATGCCTGGCCGATCCTTATTCCGATCGGTGCCGAGGATCATCTCCAGGGCCAGATCGACGTGGTGAACCAAAAAGCCGTTATCTACGCTGATGACGCTAGCATGGGTTCTAACTACACGATCACCGAGATCCCTGCAGAACTGAAGGATCTAGCCGAGTCGGCCTACGAGGACCTGGTTTCCCAGATGACCGACCTCGACGAGGAAGTCGGAACGCTTTTCCTTGAAGAGAAACCAGTCACCAAGGAGATCCTTAAGAGGGCTATCCGTCGTCAGACGACGGCCAACAGGTTTGTGCCTGTTGCCGGGGGATCGGCCTTCAAGAACAAGGGTGTCCAGTACCTCCTCGATGCCGTTGTCGATTATCTTCCGAGTCCGATCGACATCCCTCCCGCCAAGGGAATGGATCCTGATAATGGCAAGGATAAGTTTGCCGTCACTGATGACAACGCCCCCTTCTGCTCACTCGCCTTTAAGCTTTGGAGTGATCCATTCGTAGGTAAGCTTGTTTTCTTCCGCGTGTACTCAGGCAAGTTGAGTAAAGGCGACACGGTTCTCAACCCACGCACCGGCAAGCGCGAGCGCATCAGCCGTCTCATACAGATCCAGGCTGACAAGCGCGAAGATATCGACACCTGCTACTCCGGCGATATTGCCGCCATTGTCGGCATCCGCAATATCACGACAGGTGACACTCTGTGCACCGAGGATGAGCCGATTGCCCTTGAGCCTCCCTCCTTCCCTGATCCCGTCATTTCGATGTCCATCGAGCCTAAGACCAAGGCCGACCAGGAGAAGATGGGCACTGCTCTTCAGCGTCTTTCCGAAGAGGATCCAACCTTCCGCGTCTTCACCGATGAGGAGACCGGTCAGACCATCATCGCTGGTATGGGTGAGCTGCATCTCGAGATCATCCGCGACCGCATGCTGCGTGAGTTCAAGGTCGAGGCTAATTCTGGAAAACCCCAAATCGCTTACAAAGAGACGATTCTCAACTCGGCAGGCGGCGAGGGTAAACTCGTAAAGCAGTCGGGTGGACGCGGTCAATACGGCCATGTGGTCATCAAGGTCGCCCCGAATGAAAAGGGCAAGGGCGTGACGATCGAGAACAAGACCGTCGGTGGTTCCATTCCGAAAGACTTCATCCCCGCAGTCATCAAGGGCCTCAACGAGGCCGCACTGAACGGCATAGTCGGCGGCTACCCTGTGATCGATATCCATGTCGAGATTGTGGACGGATCGTACCATGACGTGGATTCCAACGAAATGGCCTTCAAGATGGCGGCTATCTTCGCGCTCAAGGATGGTCTCAAGAACGCCAAGTCGATCCTCCTCGAACCGATCATGAAGGTAGAGGCCGTGACTCCCGAGGAGTATCAGGGCGACATCATGGGTGATCTTAACCGTCGCCGCGGAAAGATCATGTCGATCGAGACCAAGACGATCGTCACCAGCGTCAACGCAGAAGTTCCACTGTCCGAAATGTTCGGGTACGCAACTTCCATCCGCTCACTCTCCAAGGGACGCGCTTCCTACTCCATGGAGCCATCACACTTCGAACAGGTCCCGGCCCAAGTATTGGCCGCGGTTCTCGACCAGAAAAACTAACCAACCAAGACTATGGCCGCAGGACAACGCATCCGAATCAGACTCAAAGGCTTCGATTTTCGCCTTCTAGACATCTCGGCACTCGAGATTGTCGAGACCGCCAAGCGCACGGGATCGAAGGTGACGGGTCCAATCCCACTTCCGACCCGAATCGAGAAGTTCACAGTGAACCGCTCTCCACACGTCGATAAGAAGTCGATGGATCAGTTCGAGATCCGCACACACAAGCGCCTTCTCGATATCCTCGAACCGACCGCCAAGACAGTCGATGAGCTCCGCAAGCTCAATCTTCCTGCAGGCGTCGACATCACCATCAAGATCTGACCCCCTTTCCAAACTTAACCATCCGTACAATGAGCATCGGCGTTCTCGGCAAGAAAATCGGCATGACCCGTGTCTATGACACCAAGGGTCGCATCCGCCCCGTCACGGTCATCGAGGCCGGTGGTAACCGTATCCTCCAAGTAAAGAGCAAGGAGAAGGACGGTTATTCCTCCGTCCAGGTCGGTTATGGCGACCAGAAGGAACAGCGCGTTCCTAAGGCCCAGAAAGGACATTTTGCAAAGACCTCCTCGACACCAAAGCGCTTCATCCGCGAGTTCCGAGTCAAGGACGGAGAGGCTCTTCCAGAGTCTGTCGATCTTCCCGTCACGACTTTCAAGGATGGCCAGTATGTGGATGTCATCAGCACCTCCAAGGGCAAAGGCTTTCAGGGTGTTGTCAGGCGTTTCAGATTCGCAGGCCAGCCCGAGACCCATGGCTCCATGATGCACCGCCGTAACGGCGCCATCGGTAACCGTCTCACTCCCGGTCGTGTCTGGAAGAACATGGGTATGCCCGGTCACATGGGTGATGAGCGCGTCACCATGCAGAATCTCGAGATCGTCCAGGTGCGTGAAGCGGATGGTGTTATTCTTGTCAGTGGATGCATTCCAGGTGCCAAGGGAACCTACGTCGTGGTTCGCCCCTCCAAGAAGAAGAAATCCTCAAAAGCAGCAGAGTAATCCATGAGCGCCACTATCCTCACAGTCGACGCGGCCAAGCAGGCCCAGATCGATATCATTACTGACGGCAAGGGAACCCAGGCCGTCCACGATGTGGTCGTCGCCATGCGCGCCAATCGCCGCAGCGGTACCGCTTCCGTCAAGACCAAGGCTACCGTCAATCTATCCGGCAAGAAGCCTTGGAAGCAAAAGGGCACCGGCCGAGCTCGTGCCGGTTATGCCAGTTCGCCCGTCTGGGTTGGCGGCGGTGTTGTCCATGGACCTGAGCCCCTTTTTGTAAAAGGAGTTTTTGTCAATCGCTACGCAAAGAAGACCCCGAAGGCGGTCAAGAAGCTCGCCTTCCGCAAGGCCCTTAGCTCCCGCATCCTTTCCGGTGACGTTCTCTTGGTTGATTCCTTCGAAGTGAAGGAGCCAAAGACCAAGGCATTTGTTACGCAGGTCAAGGTACTTGCTGGCGATGTCCGCCGGACGCTCGTTATCGCACTTTCCTTCAACGACATGACCTTCCTAGCCGGCCGCAATGTCTCCAAAGACTTGCTAATGACCGCAGCTGAGGTCAACACGGAGAACATTCTCGCTTTCGACAAGATCATCATCACCAAGGATGCCCTCGAGGCACTTGGAAACCGCCTCCAAGGCTAACGTCATGAAAGAAGCACACGACATCATCAAGAGCATCCTCGTGACGGAGAAGGCCAGCCTTCTTTCCGAGAAGCTTAACAAGTACGTTTTCCGCGTTGCTCCCGCAGCGAACAAGATCGAGATCAAGCACGCGATTGAGACCCTTTTCAAAAAGAAGGTCCGCTCGGTGAACACCGCTCAGGTCGAGGGAAAAAAGAAGCGTGAGCGCAAGGCCGATTTTGGCCGCCGTGCCCACTGGAAAAAGGCCGTCGTCACTCTTGCCCAAGGCGAGAAGATCGACATCGCGTAACCGATAGCCGAAGCCCTCATTACCCCATACGACCATGGCACTGAAAACTTTCCGACCGCTGACTCCTTCGCAACGCTTCATGGCATTGCCTTCCTTCGAGGAGATCACCAAGAGCAAGCCCGAGAAATCACTTACCGAGAGCAAGAAGCGCACTGGTGGCCGTAATAACAACGGTCGTAAGACCGCCCGTCATCGTGGCGGTGGTCACAAGCGCAGGATCCGTATCATTGACTTCAAGCGCCTTCGCCGCGACGCGATTGCTGAAGTGATGGCCGTGGAATACGATCCGAACCGTACAGCCCGTCTCGCCCTTATCCAGTATCCAGACGGAGAGAAGGCTTATATCCTCCATCCGGCAGGACTTGTGGTGGGTGCCAAGGTTTCAGCAGGCGTCAATGCCGAGCCTAATGTCGGCAATGCCCTTCCTCTCAAGGCTATCCCTCTTGGTCTAGCCATCCACAATGTGGAACTGATTCCAGGCAAGGGTGGACAGATCGTACGCAGCGCCGGTTCCCAGGCTATTCTGAGCAACCGTGAAGGCGGATATGCACTCATTAAGATGGCCTCCGGAGAACTTCGCCGGATCAACGAAGAGTGCTACGCCACCATCGGTCAGGTCGGCAATATAGAGCACATGAATGTTGTCAGTGGAAAGGCCGGACGCTCCCGCTGGCTTGGTATCCGCCCGCAGACACGCGGTATGGCAATGAACCCGGTCGATCACCCGATGGGTGGCGGTCAGGGCAAGAGCAAGGGCGGTGGCGGACGCCATCATCCGATGAGCCCATGGGGACAGCTTTCCAAGGGATTCAAGACCCGCAACAAACACAAGCAGAGCGACACCTTTATCGTCCAGCGCCGCAAAAAGAAATAATCTCCTATGTCACGCTCACTCAAAAAAGGCCCGTTCGTGGAGTGGAAACTCCTCGAGAAGATCGACAAACTCAACGAAGGCAATGTCAAGAAGCCTATCAAGACCTGGTCTCGCCGTTCCACGGTGACTCCCGACTTCGTCGGACATACTTTCAACGTTCACAACGGGCGCTCCTTCATTCCGGTTTTTGTCACAGAGAACATGGTCGGTCACAAGCTCGGCGAGTTCTCCCCGACCCGCATCTTCAAGAAGCACGGTTCACACACTGCCAAGGTCACCAAATAACAATTTTATTCCCATCAACCTGATGTCCGCCATTCACCATTCCTGCCAATTGTCCGCTGTGACAGCCGTTGCCCTTCTCGGGCTTCCGGTTGCCGCCGCGCTTGCGCAGAATTTGAACGCGAACGGCGGTGGATCTTCCGATGCACTTCGCGAGAAGCTCATCCTTTCTGAGGCTTCTATCAAGGGGCTCACGGAGAGTCTGGCGATTGCCAATGGAGAGTCCGAACTCTTTAAGCGGAAGTCCGACGAGCTGAACGAGCGCATCGAGGCTCTGGGAATCGCTCCTGCCGACAAGGAGATAGAAAACCTTCGCACGCGCCTTCTGGCCGCTGTCCGCGACATGCGCCTTCTTCAGAAGCAGAATGATGCTTCGCGGGACCAGTTGAGCGCTATGACCGAATCGGTTATGGAACTGCTCAAGAGCTCCGAAGGCATTGACCCAATGGCCCGCATGAAGGTCGAGGAAGTGCTCCGATCCAGCTCCGCTTTCCTTAACCGCCAGAAGGATCTTCTAGCAACATCAGGAGCTGATCTTACAACCGGGACTGTTGTGGACGTGAAGCCCGATCTTTCCCTAGTCGTCGCAAATCTGGGTTCCCGCCAGGGAGTCAAGACTGGCATGCCTTTCCAAGTATGGCGCGGCACTCGCCAGGTCGCCTCCGTCCGCGTCGTGGATGTCCGCGACGCGATCAGCGGTGCCATTGTTCAGAATATTGTCAATCCCGCCGAGTCCGTGAGGTCAGGCGACACACTCCGTATCGACACCACACGCTAATTACTCATGCAAGTCATCGCCACCCACCGCTACGCGAAAATATCAGCCTTCAAGGCACGCGAGGTCACCCGTGAAATCCAGGGTCTTCCAGCCATTGATGCCCTTCAGCAACTTGCATTCATTCCGAAGAAAGCAGCGCCCCTGATCGCCAAGACTCTCAAGAGTGCGATCGCCAACGCTGAGCACAACAACAATATCCGTCCCGAACTCCTTGTGATCAAGGAGGCTGTCATCGGCGAGGCTCCGACCATCAAGCGCATGCGCCCGAAGGCTCGTGGCAGTTCCGGCCCGGTCCGTAAGCGTAACAGCCATATCCGTATCGTCTTGACTGATGAGGTGCCGATCGTTCGCCGTGCTGATAAGCCTAAGTCTACTCGCTCTTCCAAGTCCTCAGACAAACCAAAAGTCATGAATGAAGCCGCATCTTCTGCTCCAGTAGTTGAGGTGGTCACTGAGACTGTCGAAATCAAAGACTAAAAAGAGAAGCCAATCACCTTATAACGCACACTTACTATGGGACAAAAAGTCAACCCCATCGGCTTCCGCCTTCCGATCACCCGGGACTGGACCTCGCGCTGGTACGCGACGGAAAAAGAATTCGCCGATTTCCTTTACGCCGATCAATTGATCCGCGGATGGCTCAAGAAAAAGCTCAAGACCGCAGCGGTTTCCCGCATCGTCATCGAGCGAGCCTGGAACAGCGTCCGTGTCACCATTTTCACCGCCCGTCCCGGCATCGTGATCGGCCGTAAGGGTTCCGAGATCGAGACGATGACCAAGAAGGTTTCTGATTTAGCAGGTGGCAAGCAGGCCAAAATCGACATCATCGAGATCAAGCAGCCCGAAATTGACGCCCAACTCGTTGCCGAAAGCGTCGCCGGTCAGCTTGAGCGCCGCATCGGGTTCCGCCGCGCCATGAAAAAGTCGATGCAGATCGCCATGGACATGGGAGCAGATGGTATCAAGATCCGCGCAAGCGGACGTCTCGGCGGCGCCGAAATCGCACGCACAGAAGTTGTTCGCGCCGGAACCATTCCTCTTCACACTCTCCGCAAAACCATCGACTACGGTTTTGCCGAAGCTGACACACTTGCCGGAAAAGTCGGCGTGAAGTGCTGGATCTGCAAAAAGCCCGAAAAACTAGCAGAACCACGCGCCGCTGCCCCGTCATCCGCCGTTTCCGCACCCGCGACAGTGGAGGCGGTCGCCTAAACTATCACAGGAATTTTTTAAAGGAGAGAAGCCATGCCCTTACTGCCAAAAAGAGTCAAGTATCGCAAGACCCAGCGGGGAAGCCGCAAGGGAACAGCCTCACGTAATATCAATATTGATTTTGGTGAATTCGGCCTCCAGACACTGGATCGTGCTTGGATCACCAACACCCAGATCGAAGCAGCACGTGTAGCGCTTACCCGTAACATGAAGCGCAAGGGCAAGCTCTGGATTCGTATCTTCCCTGATAAATCGGTGACCGCCCGTCCTCCCGAGACACGAATGGGTAAGGGAAAAGGACAGCCTGAATATTGGGTTGCCACAGTACGCCCAGGCAACATCTTGTTTGAGCTCGACGGAGTCTCGGAGACTGTGGCCCGCGAATCCCTTCGCCTAGCCGCTAACAAGCTTCCGATCCGGACGAAGTTCATCACCCGTCACCACGCCGCCTAATTTTCAGGCAAACGATCACAGGAACCGAATATGACTCTTGACGAAATCCGCGAATTGACGCCTACTGAACTCTCATCCCGTAAAAAGGAACTGCGACAGGAGATCTTCCATCTACGCTTGCAGCAGCAAGCCGGTCAGCTGGAAAAGCCCCATCTCCTGACCACGCTGCGCCGCGAGATCGCTCGGCTTGAAACCGTGCTAACCGCAAAAACCAAGGCAACCCAGGCGCTCTAAGCACAACAGGCCACCGCTCCGATGAACGAAACAGCTACCATACCAACTTCTACGTCACCCGCTGACGAGTCCCGCTCACTTCGCAAAACCCGTGTCGGGGAAGTGATCTCCGACAAGATGGACAAGACCATCGTGGTCAAGACGATCACTCGTGTTCCTCACCCGCTTTTTGGCAAAATCATCAAGCAGGTTAAGAAGTTCCACGTTCATGACGAAAAGAACGAAGCCAAGATCGGAGACCGCGTCTCTATCATGGAGACCCGCCCTCTTAGCCGCCTCAAGCGCTGGCGCTTGGTCGAGGTGATCCGTCACTAATCGTCGTCTAGAATCACTCACTTTCAGGAACTACAACCATGATCCAACTCCGCTCCCGTCTCGATGTCGCCGATAACACCGGTGCCCGCATGGCCACCATGATCGGTGTCATCGGCAAGAGGACACTCGTTGCCCGCATCGGCGATATCATTACCGCCAACGTCAAGGAGGCCTCCACAGGTGGTGCCGTAAAAAAGGGCGATGTGGTACGTGCCGTTGTCGTCCGTACTCGCCAGCCCGTTCGCCGCGAGGATGGTTCTTACCTACGTTTTGACAGTAACGCCATTGTCATCATTGACAAGGACAAGAACCCGCGTGGCACCCGCATCTTCGGACCGGTCGCCCGCGAACTCCGTGAAAAGAATTTCATGAAGATCGTCTCCCTGGCCCCCGAGGTCCTCTAATTTCCAAGACAATGCCTGCTATCCCGCTTATTAAAACCCATGTCCATGCAGGTGACCTCGTGAAGGTCATCTCCGGGAACCACCGTGGCTCCGAGGGTAAGATCCTCCAGGTCAATCGTACCAAACATCAGGTCGTGATTGAAGGTGTTCGCATGATCAAGAAGCATGTGAAGCGCTCCCAAGAGCAGCCGAACGGCGCTATCATTGAACGCGAAGGCCCTATCAACATTTCGAACGTCAAGCTCCTCGAGAAGGCTGCGAAGACCGTTGCCTCTTCCAAGGCAAAGAACGAGAAAGCTCCCGCAGCAAAGAAGGTTGCCAAAGCCAAGGTTGAGAAGGCGCCAAAAGAACCCAAGGCACCCAAGGCCGAATAACCTGAACTAAGGCCAACTAATAAAAGGATACAGAGACATGTCACTGCCCATTGCCGAACTTCAGAACGAGTACAACACCCGCATCATCCCCGCCCTCAAGGAGAAGCGTGGATACAAGAACGTGCACCAAGTTCCACGCCTTGTGAAGGTTGTCATCAATACCTCCATCGCTTCAGCACCCGACGTCAAGGCCGCTTTGGAAATCGCCAAGGACGAGCTTCAGCTCATCACCGGACAGAAGCCCGTTGAGACCATCGCCAAGAAGGCCATCTCCAACTTCAAGCTGCGCGCCGGTCAGCCAATCGGTGCCAAGGTAACCCTGCGTGGTCGCCTCATGTATGAGTTCCTCGAGCGTCTCATCAAGACGGCTCTTCCTCGTATTCGTGATTTTCGCGGTGTTTCCAACCGTGCTTTTGACGGTAACGGCAACTACACTCTCGGCGTTGCGGATCAGTCCATCTTCCCCGAGGTCGAGCTCGACAAGATCAAACGCAACATCGGCTTCGACATCACCATCGTCACGTCTGCGACAAGCAACGACGAGGCCAAGGCCCTTCTTAGCGAGATGGGCATGCCGTTTGCCGGCCGCAATTCAACCAAGAAGGTCGAAAAGCCCGAGGCTGCATCCGCAGAGACGGCTCCTGAAACCGCTTCCGCCTAATTATCAATGAGTGCACTGACCGATCCCATCGCCGATCTTCTCACCCGTGTCCGCAACGCCGTAAGCGTGCAGAAGGTTGAGTTCTTCGTTCCCTATTCCAAGATCAAGAGCGACATCGTCGCCATCCTCAAGCGCGAGGGTTATATCGAGGAGTACGAACTCGACAACAAGGAGACGCATCCGCGCATCAGGATCCGCCCCCGTTATGTGGGAAAGACTCCTGCGATCGCTGGACTTCGCCGCATCAGCCGCCCCGGACTCCGTCGTTATGTCGGTAGCGAGGACATCCCCCGCGTGCTCGGCGGTCTCGGCATCTCCATTATCTCCACATCACGTGGAGTCATCTCGGGTCATGAGGCCCGCAAGCAGAAAGTCGGTGGAGAACTTCTCGCCTACATCTGGTAACCCGGTAACCTATTTCCTGCCATGTCCCGTATCGGTAAAACACCCATCACTCTCCCTGACAAAGTCAAGGTCTCCGTTGCAGACGGAAACCAGGTCACCGTCGAGGGCCCCAAAGGCAAGCTCTCCTGGGAGCTTCCCAAGGGCATCACCATTTCAACCGAGGGATCCGTGATCACCGTTTCCCGCGCCAACGAGCATCGTGAGGTCCGTGCCCTGCATGGACTTTCACGCGCTCTGATCAATAACATGGTGAGCGGCGTCAGCAGTGGCTTCCGCCGCGACCTGGAGATTCAGGGCGTCGGATTCCGTGCCGCTGTCAAGGGTGACAAGCTGGATCTCTCGATCGGCTACTCCCATCCCGTCCTCTTCCAGATCCCCAGCGAGATCAAGATTGCCGTCACCGACAATACCAAAATCTCAATCGAGGGAATCGACAAGCATCTCGTCGGCCAGGTGGCTGCCGATATTCGTGCATACTATCCTCCCGAGCCATACAAGGGCAAGGGCATCCGTTATTCCGATGAGGTTGTCCGCCGCAAAGAAGGCAAGACTGTCCAGTAAACCAAGGATCATTTTTCCATGTCCGCAACAAATTCCCGCAAACTGCGTCACGTACGCCTCCGCAAGAAAGTCTCCGGCACCGCCGAGAGGCCTCGACTTGCGATTCACTTCTCCGGCCAACACATCACCGCTCAGGTCATCGACGATCTCGCTGGGAATACACTGGCCAGCGTCAACACCACGGAGGAATCCTTCACCAAGGATGCTTCCTCTCGCGCCAATGTGGCGACAGCCATCAAGGTTGGCAAACTCATCGCCGAGCGCGGTCTTGCCAAGAAGATCGAGAAGGTCGTCTTCGACCGCGGTGGTTTCATGTATCATGGCAAAGTGAAGGCTCTCGCCGAGGCAGCCCGTGAGGGTGGACTACAGTTCTAATATTTCTATGGATGACAAACGCCCCAAACGCGGACCACGCCGCGATAAGCCCGCAGACGATACACCCAAGGACACGATCGAGAAGGTCGTTTTCATCAACCGTTGCGCCAAGGTCGTCAAGGGTGGTCGCCGTTTCAGCTTCAGCGCCCTCATCGTCACAGGTGACATGAAGGGTCGTGTCGGTATCGGATTCGGTAAGGCCAACGAGGTCAGTGAAGCCATCCGCAAGGGCTCCGACGCCGCCCGCAAGGCCATGGTTCCTGTGTCGATCCAGGGAACGACGATTCCTCACGAGACATTCGGCGAGTTCGGAGGTGGACGCGTCCTTCTTAAACCTGCATCCCCCGGTACCGGGGTCATCGCCGGAGGTGGTGTGCGCGCCGTCCTCGAGGCGGTCGGTGTCCGCGACGTGCTTGCCAAGTCACTCGGATCCAGCAACCACTCCAACGTGGTCAAGGCAACCCTTGCCGCTCTTACCAGCCTACGCCCCCGCAGCGAAATCATGAAACTGCGAGGCAAGAAGGTGCCTACGCCGGAAGCAGCGGTTCCAGTTGCTGCTTAAGGCAAGCAGAGGGAAACAGCTAAACACAGCAGCTCAAGCCTAACTCAAGCCCCAAGCCCAACCATTATTCTCGAATGACAACCATGCGACTTCATAATCTCGCTCCCCGCCCAGGTGCCAAGCACCGCAAGAAGCGTCTCGGTATCGGCGAAAGCTCCGGCCACGGAAAGACCTCCGGTCGCGGCCACAAGGGTCAGAAAGCCCGTTCCGGCGGCAGCGTCCGTCTTGGATTCGAGGGTGGTCAGATGCCCCTTATCCGCCGACTTCCTAAGCGCGGTTTCAATAACTTTGACTTCAAGCCCGTTTACGCCGTCGTGAACCTCGATACTCTCGAAGAGCGTTTCGAGTCCGGCGCTAAGATCGATGAGGCAGCACTCCGCTCCCTTCGACTCGTTCATGGAAGCAATGACGGGATCAAGCTGCTTGCCCGCGGAACAATCACCAAGAAGTTCACCGTAGAGGTGGACAAATCGAGTGCAGCCGCCAAAGAGAAGCTTGAGGCTGCCGGAGGTTCGCTTGTTATCCGTGAGCGCCAGACCAAGATCGCCAGCAGGGCAACTCTGAAGGCGGCTCCGAGAAAAGCGGTCAAGGCTTCCTGATTAATAATCTATAGGGCGCGCCGACGTTACAATGAGGTAACAAAGGCCGTTAACCACCGAGTGCTAGCATGATCTCCGCGTTCGCCAATATCTTTAAGATTCCCGAGCTGAGGCAGCGTGTCCTGTTTACACTCGGGATGATCGTCATCATGCGTGTCGGCGCTGCGATCACAACCCCGGGTGTCAATGCCCAAGTCCTGCGAGAGTGGTTTCAGAACGTTGCCGATCATAGTGCCGGCGGCGGTGCAGCAGCACTCTTCAATCTCTTCTCCGGCGGCGCGCTCGGGAATTGCGCGATTTTCTCACTCGGGATCATGCCCTACATCAGTGCATCAATCATGCTCCAACTGCTTGGGGCAGTGATTCCGAAGCTCGGCCGTCTGGCCCGTGAGGATGGTGGGCGCCAGAAGATCGCCCAGTACACCCGTTACGCGACCATCGCTCTTTGTATTTTCCAAGGCTATCTCCTCGCCCTTTCCTTCGAGAGTCCCCAGTCGAATCCTTTCTTACCCGGTATTTCAGAGACGATTGCACGCTTGGGCGTCCCCCTTGTTTCGGATCCCGGCATTCTGTTCCGTTTGCTGACGGTGCTGATCATGACGGCTGGAACTCTCTTCCTGATGTGGATCGGAGACCAGATCACCGAACGTGGTATCGGCAACGGCATCTCTGTGATCATCACGATCGGTATTCTGGCCCAGTTGCCAGCCGGTCTTGTGCAGGCTTGGAGAACCTTTGTTCCAAGCGGCGGTGAGGCAAGCCAAGTAAGTCCCGTTGTCCTCGTGATCCTCTGCGCATTCCTTTTCCTCGTGATCGCCTCGGTCATTGCGATCACCCAGGCGACCAGGCGCATCAGCGTCCAGTACGCCAAGCGCGTTGTAGGAAGGAAAGTCTACGGCGGCCAGACCCAGTACATGCCTCTCAAGGTCAACTACGCCGGCGTGATGCCAATCATCTTTGCCCAGGCGATCCTGATGTTCCCCTCGACCATCATGACCATGGCCTTTGGCAACAGGCCTTGGGCTGTCGAGATAGCGAATCTTCTGACCAACGGGTGGCTCCACTACCTCCTCTATGCCATCCTGATTTTCAGCTTCAGCTATTTCTGGGTTGCTACGCAGTTCCAGCCAGCCCAGATAGCGGACGACCTAAAGAAATATGGCGGATTCATTCCAGGAGTCCGTCCCGGCAAGCCAACAGCAGACTTCCTGGACTACACGATGAGTCGCCTGACCTTTGCCGGAGCCCTCTTCCTTGTGGTTGTTGCCATCCTTCCACAACTCCTCAGTCGTGCCCTCAATGTCCCCTACATGGCAGCTCAGTTCTTCGGAGGCACAGGACTGCTCATTATTGTCGGCGTCACACTGGATACCATGAGGCAGGTCGAGACATTCTTGCTGCAGCGTCATTACGACGGATTTCTCCGCAAGGGAAAGATCCGTGGTCGAAGCGCTCCGCGTCCTTCGGTGAGCGGATCTGCTATTAGCGACTCTACCGTGGTCAAGATCATCGCCGCCATCGGCTTGTTCGTGATTGCCGGACTAGCCGCCTATCTCAGCAACTACCGCTAACCCCGTTTCGGTGAATCCGGTGAACCAGCGGATCGTGCTGCTCGGTCCGCCAGCATCGGGGAAGGGTACCCAGGCAGACCGGCTTGCCGATTGTTTTCTCATTCCCCATGTTTCTACGGGAGCGCTACTCCGGTCGGAGTGCTCACGAGGCACGCCTCTCGGGCAGGAAGCCGACGGATGGACTAGCAAGGGACTGCTTGTTCCGGATGAGCTTGCGGTCCGTATCGTGACAGCATGGATGAAGGAGAATGGCCCTAGGTTTATCTTTGATGGTTTTCCCCGTACCGTGGGACAGGCGGAATATCTCGACTCCTCACTTGCCGAACTTAGAGCCGGACTGGATCTCATCGTTTTGCTGGAATTGCCGGACGAGTTGATCCGGCGTCGTATTCTGGAGCGGATTTCCTGCCTGAAATGCGGCGCCACGTTCAGCATGTCGCTGCATGGCAATCAAGAGGGCTCGCCATGTCCTCGCTGCGGGGCTTTGCTGGTTCGCCGCAATGACGACACGGAGGAAGCTCTCGATCAGCGCCTGGAAGTCTACCGTGATCTCACGCTGCCCGTTGTCGGATACTACGAAAAGAAATCACCCAATCTCCTACACCGCATTGATGCAGGGGAGGGGAGTGATGAGATCTTCGCAAAACTATCGGCGCTGGTAGCCGATAAAAAGGATAAGGGTTGAAGTATGAAGTATAAAAAAAGAATCCCTGCTCACATGGCGTTGATCCACGATGCGGCGCTCCCCCTTCTCTCCGCTTTCATCATTCATCATTCCTAATTCATCCCTTCTCTCCCATGCCCATTCCTATCAAGACACCGGCCGAGATTGACAAGATGCGCGCTGCAGGCCATGCGGCTGCGATCGTGCTCGACCGCCTGGCGAAACTCGTCGCGCCTGGTATGACTACCGGCGAGATCGATAGGAAGGCGGGGGAATACATGGCGGAACTTGGAGGCCGCAGCGCTTTCCTCGGCTACCGGAAATTTCCTGGCCAGACCTGCATCTCGATCAACGAGGAAGTGGTGCACGGCATTGGAGGTGAACGACGCCTTGCCTACGGTGACATTATAAAGATCGATACGGGAGTCGTCCTTGATGGCTGGATCGGTGACACGGCAACGACTATTGCGTGCGGCGCTATCGATCCGGAAACCGAGCGACTCATCACCGCAACCAAGCGCATTCTTGAGGGGGCGATTCCCTTCGCCGTAGCTGGTCGCAGGTTGGGCGATCTCTCGAACTACATCGAGACAGAGGCTCTCAGGCAGGGGTTCGGCGTTGTCAGGGAATTTGTGGGACATGGCGTCGGCCGCAAGCTGCACGAGGAACCACAGATCCCGAACTACGGCAAAAAAGGCTCCGGTCCGAAACTCAAACCCGGCATGACCCTTGCCATAGAGCCCATGATCAATCTCGGGGCCGAGGGCGTGCGTATTCTGGATGACGGATGGACCGTGGTGACCTCCGATGGCAAGCCTTCTTCCCATTTCGAGCATACTGTATTAGTGACAGAAAATGAACCTGAAGTGTTGACATGCCTACCCCTGATAGCTTAAAACACCAGGCCCTAGTCGTAGAGAGACTGTCCATGGCACGCTTCCGAGTGGAGTTAGCCGGGGGCAGGAGAATGGTAGCTACGGTATCCGGTCGGTTGCGTTTGAAGTTCACGCGCATCGCTCTCGGACACCATGTAGTGATCAGCGTTTCCCCCTACGATCTGAATCAGGGAACAATTATCCAGCGACTCCCGCAGTCATCACCCAGCCCTAGCCAATAAACCGACACAACCGACGCCAACCGCGTCGCTGTTTTCAAGCATGAAAGTCCGAGCTTCCATCAAACGCCTTTGCGAAACCTGCAAGATCGTCCGCCGCAATAACGTGGTGCGCGTGGTTTGCAAGAATCCCCGTCACAAGCAGCGCCAGGGCTGACGCGAGACGTTCAGACATCACTCATTCCCTGCACCCAACTCAATAGACCAATACCATGCCAAGACTCCTCGGCGTAGAAATCCCCGGCGACAAGCGCGTCGAAGCCTCGCTCGTTTACATTTACGGCATTGGCCCTAAGACTGCCAAGCGCATCCTCGAACAGGCCAACATCAATCCTGACATCCGCGCCAAGGAGCTTTCTCCCGAGCAGATTGGAGGTATCATTTCCGCAATTTCCGGCCAGGGGGTTGTCATCGAGGGCGATCTTCGCCGAGAGATTCAGGGTAACCTCAAGCGCCTACAAGCGATCAACTGCTACCGTGGCGTCCGCCATCGTCGTGGACTCCCTGTGCGCGGCCAGCGCACCCAGACCAATGCCCGCACACGCAAGGGGCCCCGCAAGACCGTCGGCGTCTCCCGGGCTAAGGAATAATCCGACACACCCATAGCACTTACTAGTACGTCACCAATTTCATGTCCGAAGAAAACAAAGAATCCGAAGGCCTCTCCCAAGACGCTGCACGTAGCGAAGAGACCAAAGCCCATCATCCTTCCGAGTCCGCTTCAGAGACTTCCGTTGAGGCTTCAACTCCAGTGGCTACCGCCGAGACTGCTGCTCCCGCCAAGGCCGAGAAGCCTAAGGTAAAGAAGAGCAAGGAGAAGAAAGTTGAGGAAGCCGCTCCGGCCGCAGCCATCAGTTTCAATCTCGATGACCCGATCGAGCCGCCCAAGATCGTCAAGGCCAAGGGTAGCAAGAACATCACTCATGGGATCGCCCACGTTCAGGCTACTTTCAACAATACCATCGTCAGCGTCACCGACATGCGCGGTGCCGTTCTTGGATGGTCCAGCGCCGGCAAGATGGGGTTCAAGGGATCCCGTAAGAGCACAGCCTATGCTGCTCAGATGGTCGCTCAGGATGCCTGCCGTCAGGCCATGGGCCATGGCCTCAAGGAAGTCGAGGTTCGCGTCAAGGGGCCCGGCTCCGGTCGTGAATCGGCAGTCCGCGCCATGCAGGCCATCGGACTTGAAATCTCCATCATCCAAGACGTGACTCCTGTTCCTCATAACGGATGCCGTCCTCCGAAACAGCGCCGCGTTTAATGTTTATTCCTTCAGCCCTCAGCCTTCAGCCTTCAGCTTTTTAAAATACCATGGCCCGTTACACTGGACCCAAAACCAAAGTCAGCCGCCGTTACGGCGTTCTTCTCGCCGGATCCGCCCGTGCTTTCGAGCACAAGCCCTATCCTCCCGGCATGCACGGCCCGAAGGGGTCACGCCGCAAGATTTCCGAGTACGGCACCGCGCTTGCCGAAAAGCAGAAACTCCGCTTCCAGTATGGTGTGCTTGAGCGCCAGTTCCGCCGCTACTTCGAGACCGCTCTGAAGACCCGTGGTATCACCGGACTTATCCTGCTCCAGCTCCTTGAGAGGCGCCTCGACAATATCGTCTACCGCATGGGCTTCGCGAAGACTCGTTCGGCTGCACGCCAGATGGTGTCCCACGGCCACGTCGCCGTGAATGGCCGCAAGTGCGACATCTCCTCCGCCACTATCAAGATTGGCGATGCTATTTCCGTACGTCCCAAGGATGGTTCCAAGCGCCTCGCCCTGCGCGGCCTGGAGCAGACCCAGATCGTCGAGCCGCCGGATTGGCTGCTTGTCGACAAGGAAGCCCTGAGCGGCAAGATGGTCCGTATCCCGACCCGCGAGGAGATCAATCCTGTTGTGAACGAGCAGCTCGTCGTTGAGCTCTATTCTCGCTAATCACTCATTAGTCCTTACAAAAAAGCTGCCCGGAGAAATCCGCGGCGGCTTTTTTATTTTGTGCGTTCTTACGGGTGCTTTCTGCTGCGGCTGCGTATCAGTGATTCTTCGAGCCCCTTCAAGCCCTCTTGCAGGCTTCGGGTTCCGCTCCTACGATTGCGGAATGTTTTCCCTGTCTCGTCTGGTCATGCTCCTGATCGCCGGGAGCGTTTTAATAGTGTTCTCTTCCGCAACCGTAAGGGCCTCCCCCGATGAAGTACCTAAAGAGCAGGGGATGCTGGAACGAATGATGCATCCCGACCGTAGCAGGCAAAGCACCTTTCAAGGGAAGGTGTTCAATTCGAAGGGAACCCCTTACGACAAGGCTTTCGCGACCAAGGACTACTACGGTGCACGGGAATATGGCTCCCGCTCGTACGAGACCAAGGGATTCGTTTCCGGAATGAAGAGCTGGCTCGGCGATCATCTTTTTCCCCAAAAGAAGCTTTCGGGAAATCTCGAGAAGGCGAATACCGATGCCGGAAAGAAATTCGATTCCAAGGATTTCAAAACAAAAAACTTCACGGATCTTGATAAAATAAGCCCCTACTCCTCCAAGGGGGACTTCCCGACACAAAACATCTCCCTCAAGGGAAAGACGCAGGGAGCACTCGACAACAATCCCCATCTTGAAGATGCCATCCGCAAGGGACTCTCCATCGACGACGTCAGGAAACTGCTCAACAAGGGGCCGTGATTCTGTTTTGCTCTCCGTTCCATGAGTAGTCCCTCAACCAGTCCGTTTTCCGATCAACTCGCCGCCCTTACGGCCGGATGTGCCCAGGTCCTTAGCGAGAAGGAGTTGGCCGCAAAGCTAGCCCTTGGTCGCCCTCTCAAAGTGAAGCTTGGGGTCGACCCCACCTCGCCCGACATCCATCTGGGCCACACGGTGGGTCTTTCCAGGCTACGCCAGTTCCAGGAGCTCGGCCATGAGGCCATCCTAATCATCGGCGATTTCACCGCAATGATCGGTGACCCGAGCGGTCGCTCGGCAACGCGGCCCCATCTCTCCCATGAGCAGGTGATGGAACATGCCAAGACCTATCAGGATCAGGCCTTCAAGATTCTGGATCCGGAGAAAACCTCTGTCCGCTTCAACGGCGAGTGGTTCGGCAAGATGAACTTCCAGGATGTGATGAGGCTCAACAGCCGCGTCACTCTCCAGCAGATGCTACAGCGCGAGGATTTTCGGGAGCGAATCGACAAGGGGCTCCCCGTGCGCGCCCATGAGATCCAGTACCCAATCATGCAGGGGTGGGATTCGGTGGTGATCCAGGCCGATGTGGAGCTCGGAGGCACCGACCAGCTCTTCAATATCCTTGTCGGCCGCGATCTCCAGCACGAGGAGGGTCAGCACCAGCAGGTGGCCATGATGCTCCCCATCCTGACGGGTCTCGACGGCATCCAGAAGATGAGCAAGAGCCTGGGCAACGCTGTGGGCGTCACCGAGGCGCCGGGGGAAATGTTCGGAAAGGTGATGAGTATCTCCGACGAACAGATGGGGGAATATTACAGGCTGTTGCTTCATGAGGAGCTTTCTCAGGAAATCCATCCGATGGAGGCCAAGAAGTCCCTGGCCGAGCAGCTCACCGCCCGCTTCCATTCCGTTGCCGAGGCGCTCCGTGCACGGGAAGAGTTCGAACTCCGTTTCTCGAAGAAGGATCTGGAGTCTGCCGAGCTGCCTTCCTATGAACGGCCGGTCGACCTACCCCGTGACATCATCTCGCTTGGGGTGGATGCCTTTGACCGCGTCTTTTCCATCCAGAAATCACGCGGTGATGTCCGCCGTCTTGTCGAGGGTGGGAGTGTCTCCTGGAAAGGGGAGAAGGTCACCGATCCCAAGGCCGTTCTATCCTTGGATGGCCCGGGCGTCCTGAAGCTCGACCGACGGAACGCCGTTCGGATCGGATAGTCGTTGGGAAATGGGGGATCGGTAATAGGATATCGGGTTTTGGATCCAGAAGGCCTTCCTCCCCATTCCCTAGAACCCATTCCCTATCACCAATAATTCCCGTGTAACGATTTCTCGATCTAAGGAGATGGGGCTTGCCGGTTCCTAGTTAGGGGTGCCAAAGATGCTGGCTGCCATGACTAAGAATCTCTTTGGAAAAATCACTCCGGCTAGCCTCTCCAAGGCTAAGAAGGAAGCTTCCGAGTCGGTGACCGATCACGAGAAGCGTCTGCTGGATGTCTGCTGTCTGCAACATGACGCCGCCCTCCTTGCCATGAAGAGCCGCGAGGAAGGTCTTTCAGAGACGGAGGTCGAGACTCTCCGTGACAAGTGGGGGCCGAACGACCTGGGTCATAAAAAGAAGATGGGCTTCATCATGGAGATCCTGACCCGGTGCAAAAATCCGCTGGTGATCCAGTTACTGGTGATCGCTTCCATTTCCCTGGCCACTGGCGATCCGGCATCCGCCACGATCGTGGGGCTGATGGTCGTGATTTCGGTCGGGCTCTCCTATTATCAGGAGAGCAAGTCCGGTAAGGCCGTAGAGGCGCTCAACGCCATGGTCCAGACCAACTGCCATGTCATCCGCAGCGGCCGTGAAGTGGAGATCTCCATGTCGGAGATCGTCCCGGGAGACATCGTGGTTCTTCAGGCCGGATCCATCATCCCTTCGGATCTCCGGTTGATCACGGCCAAGGACTTCTTTGTCAGTCAATCCTCGCTGACCGGTGAGTCCATGCCGATCGAGAAGCATGCCGAGACCCCGTCCGAACCATCCAAGGCGGTCATTGAGATGACGAATGCCGTCTTCCAGGGCAGCAACGTGGTCAGCGGAACAGCCAAAGCTGTGGTGGTGAATACCGGCATCCGCACCCACTTCGGTTCCATCTCCGAGAAGCTGGGCAGCGCTCCCGTACTGACCAGCTTCGATCGAGGCATCGCTGGGTTCACCTGGCTCATGATCCGCTTCATGCTGGTGATGGTCAGCGTGGTTTTCCTGATCATCGGACTTACCAAGCATGATTGGTCCGGGGCCCTGATGTTCGGTCTGGCCGTGTCGCTCGGCATGACCCCCGAGATGCTGCCCATGATGGTGGCGGTGAACCTCGCCAAGGGTGCCCTCGCCATGTCCAAGAAGAAGGTGATCGTGAAGAAGCTCCACGCAATCCAGAACTTCGGGGCGATCGACATCCTCTGTACGGACAAGACGGGGACACTTACCCAGGACCGTGTCATCCTGGAGAAGTACGTCGATGTTACGGGGCGCCAGAGCGAGGACGTCCTCCGCTACGCCTACATGAACAGCTACTACCAGACGGGTCTGCGTAACCTGCTGGATAACTCCGTCCTCTCCCACACCGACCTGGATGTGGATCGCGGCTGCAAGAAGGTCGACGAGATCCCCTTTGACTTCCAGCGCAAGCGCATGTCCGTGGTGGTCGATTACGAGGGAGACCACGTCCTTATCTGCAAAGGGGCCGTGGAGGATATCTTCAAGTCCTGCACCCACTATCAAGTTGACGAAGAGGTCTACATGATGATCGATCTGATAAAGAACGACCTGCTGGAGGAATTCGAGTCACTCAGCCGCGACGGCTACCGAGTGCTCGGCATTGCCTACCGCGAGTTCCCCCAGGACAAGGGGATCTTCTCGATCGCCGACGAGAGCGACCTGGTCCTGCTCGGTTACATTGCCTTCTTGGATCCTCCGAAGGAGTCCGCCTCGAAGGCCATCGCCTCACTGGCAGGCCACGGAGTCGTTACCAAGATCCTCACCGGGGACAATGCCCTGGTCACCCGCAAGATCTGCAAGGATGTCCATCTCGACGCCGGGGAGATCATCACCGGCGACATGATCGTCGGCATGGACGAGGACCAGCTAGGGGATCTCGCAGAGAAGACCAGCGTCTTCGCCCGCCTCTCGCCGGCCCAGAAGGAGAGCATCATCGTCGCCCTTCAGAAGAAGGGACATGTCGTCGGCTACATGGGGGACGGGATCAATGACGCGCTCTCCATGCGCGTCGCCGATGTCGGCATCTCGGTCGACAGCGCTGTCGATGTCGCTAAGGAATCGGCTGACATCATCCTGCTCGAGCGCAGCCTTATGGTCCTCGAGGATGGCATCCTCGAAGGTCGCAAGGTCTTCGCGAACATCATCAAGTACATCCGCATGGGGGCCAGTTCCAACTTCGGCAACATGTTAAGCATGGTCGGCAGCAGCTACTTCCTCAGTTTCCTGCCGATGCTCCCCGTCCAGGTGCTGGTGAACAACCTCCTCTATGACTTCTCCCAGATCGGCATCCCCTACGACAACGTGGATGCCGAGTTCCTTCAGAAGCCCAGGAAATGGAACATCGGGAACATCCAGAAGTTCATGATGTATGTCGGGCCGACCAGTTCGCTCTTCGATTATACGACATTCGCCGTGATGCTCTGGTTCTTCAAGTGCAGCAATCTCAATCTTGCAGCTCCCGCCGACTTGCTTCACCGCTTCTCCGGAGGGCCCGGGGTCGCCAACGACGACACTTATGCAGCCTCGCTCTTCCACACCGGATGGTTCGTGGAGTCGATCATCACCCAGACTCTGATCGTCCATGTCATCCGCACGCGGAAGATTCCCTTCATCCAGAGTATTGCTAGCCCGGCCCTCATCCTTACCACAGTGCTCATCATGTTGATCGGCTCGTCCATCCCGTACATCCCGTTCGTGGCGACCTACCTTCACATGGTGCCGCTTCCGCCGATCTACTGGGCCTTCATTGCCGCCACGATTCTCTGCTACGTAACGCTCACCCACACGGTGAACGCATGGTTTGCCAGAAAGTTCGGTATTGATTAAGACTGCATCTCTCCATTCCCATGAAAGCACTGCTAAACGCACTCCAGGAAGGCCGTCTTGTCGAACTTCCCGACAACATCAAGAACGATGCTCTGGAGTTTCTCGGCACCTTGCTCGAGGCCATTCCTGAGATCGCCGACGAGGGGGGGATCACTGAGAAGGCCTTTTCCCGTGAGAAGCAGCACAACACCGGCATCGGTAGGGGATGGGCCTGTCCCCACGCCACTTCCGACCACGACGGTGAGTTGCTCTGCGCCGTGGGCTGGAGCCCTCAGGGCATCGATTACGGATCTTCCGATAATGTCCGCGTGCATCTCGTGGTCATGTATTATGTGCCCGACGCCCAGAGGAATTCTTATCTCAAGGAAATCTCCCAGCTAGCCAAGGCGATCCATCAGAACGAGGATTTGCAGAAGCTACAGGAGCTTGAGGAGCTTTCCGAGGTGCGTCATGCACTCCTCGATGCCATCACGCATGCCATCGAGTCGGTGACTCCGGAGGCCCGCGCCAGGATGATCCAGCTCGAGGTGCGCCATGCAGAGGCCGCAGCTGTAGCCGAGGAGACGGCTGATATCCTGACGCTCGACCCGATCGCCCGTTCGATCCGTCCTCTGGCAATTCTTATCGTTCCTGGTTCCAAGCCGGTGGTGCTTTCCCAGGACAAGACATTGGTCGAGTCACTCGAGAATTCAGCAACCCTTGCAGACGAACTCGCCAAGGGGGCTCATGCCGTCGTCGGCGATATCAATGTGGTGTTGAGGTCGAGTGAGCATTTTGCGGGGGAGCGGGTGCTCCATGAGTGCGTCGCCTTCAGGGGTTCCGCTAAGAACTCTTAGCGGAAGACTCGCGATCTTGGCGGATAGCCTAGTTAGTCTGAGGTCGCAGTTTCAAGACTACTGCGACCTCAGGCGAAGACCTGAAGGGTTAACCCCTGTAAATATAGGCCACCCTTCCCGTAATTCCGCAGAAGATGTGCCAAGGGATTGTGTCGGCTTTTTGAGCGACTTCGGTGGCGGTGATTTCCTCGTTCCCTTGTTTACCGACTAGGACGGCCTCGTTACCGACCTTGATCCCTTTGACGGCTGAGACATCAACCATGATTTGGTCCATAGTCACTCGGCCGAGGACGGGGCAGTGCTTTCCTTTGATAAGGACGGCGGCATTTTTGCCCGAGAGGTGTCTGGGATAGCCGTCTGCATAGCCTACCGGTAGCACAGCTACCTTCATGGCCCTAGGCGTCGTGTAGGTGCTGCCGTAGCTGATCCCATGACCTTTTGGAAGATCGCGAAGGTAGGTGACGGAGGCTTTCCAACTCAATGCGGGCTTTAGTAGTTTCTGGAACTTCGGCACCGGAGAGACTCCGTAAAGAGCCAGTCCGACGCGCACCAGATCCTGGGCATGCTCAGGGAAGAGCATGCTGCCTGCGGAATTCAGCACATGAACCGGCACATTGGGGGTAAACTCGCGCAGATAAGAGAGGAGGCTTTCAAATTTCTTGAGCTGTTTTTTGGTAAGTTTTTGATTACTGTCGGCCGAGGGGAGATGAGTCGAGATGCTGTGTAGTGAGAGCGTCAGTTTCCGAATCTCACGCAGGATCGCAAAGGCCTGCTCGGGATGGGCTCCGAGGCGCCCCATGCCGGTATCGATCTTGAAATGGATGAGAGCCCTCTTCTTGGCCGAAGCAGCATAGAGAACTGCCTCTTCCAAAGAGGAGATGGTGGGGATGAATCCGTGACGGCCGATCTCGGGATACTCCATAGGGAGGGCGGCGCTCAGGAGCAGAATAGGCTTCTTCTTCTCCGTGTCGCGAAGCTGGATGGCCTCTCCGAGTGAAGCTACGGCAAACACCTCGATGCCGGAGCTGAAGGTGGCGGCCACTTCGTTCAGGCCATGCCCGTAGCCGTTGGCCTTCACAACGGCCATGATCCCGGCTTTCCCGGCCATCTTCCGGACGGCTTTGAGATTATGCTTGAGGGCCGCATGATCGACCTCGACCCAGGTGCGCATTGGAAGGGACATCTCAAGAGTATGTCACAGGGATGGAGGGGAGTGGAATCAGAGTTTCACAGTGATAAAGGGGATTAAGGAGATATCAAAAAATACTGAATAATCCTGGATCCCATCCCTTTTATCCCCTTTATCCCTGCGAGGCATGTCGGTTATCTTCACTCCATGAAAATCATTGTCACAGGAGGGGCCGGCTTCATCGGATCCCATGTGGTCCGCAGCCTCGTAGGGGAAGGAAATGAGGTGACGATCATCGATGATTTCAATGATTTCTACGATCCAGCGATCAAGCGGGACAATGTCGCCTCTTTTACCTCCTTCGGCTCTCCCGTGGAAGTTGCTGAGATCGATCTGCGGGACTGGGAAAAGGTCTGGGGCATCTTTGAAAAAGTCCGGCCCGATGCCGTAATCCATCTGGCGGCCCGTGCGGGAGTCCGGCCCTCGATTGCTGATCCGAAGCTCTACATCGATACGAACATCACCGGCACCTTCCATGTGCTGGAGGCGGCTCGTCTCTCCGGTTGCCACAAGATCATCTTTGCCTCCAGTTCTTCGGTCTACGGTCTCGGAAAGACCGTGCCCTTCAGGGAGGATCTGCCGATACTACAAACCCTGTCGCCCTATGCGGCCACCAAGATTGCCGGGGAACAGCTCTGCGGCAACTATGTGAACCTTCACGGGATGAGGATTGCCTGTCTCAGGTTCTTCACGGTTTACGGACCGGGCCAGCGCCCTGATCTGGCGATCCACAGCTTCACCGATGCGATCGAGAATGGCCGTCCGATCAAGCAGTTCGGCGATGGCTCGACTCGGCGCGACTACACCTACATCGACGACATCGTCCAGGGGGTGCTCGGAGCTCTTTCCTATGTAGACGGGGAGGGGCCGCTTTTCGAAATCTTCAATCTCGGGGAAAACGAGACGACGACCCTTGCGAAGCTCATCGCCTCCATTGAGAAGGCCCTCGGTAAGAAGGCTATGATAGAGCGCCTGCCGGAGCAGAAGGGAGACATGCCATTGACTGCTGCCGATATCACTAAGGCCCGCACTCTGCTTGGTTATGAGCCGCACACGCCGATCCGGGAGGGGATTCCCAAGTTCGTGGCCTGGTACCGCGAACTCCACGCCAAGGATGATGCCAATAAGAAGGGTGCCTGATTATGGAGACACTCGATCCGGTCACATTGCTGGGTGAGCTGATCAGGATCCAAAGCGTGAATCCTGAGGGGGATCCCGGCGTGAGTGATCCGGGCGAGGCGAGGATCGCAGTCTCCCTTGAGAAGCTACTCCGAGAACTCGGTGCGGAGGTCAGCCTGCGGGAGGTTCTGCCGGGTCGTCCCAATGTGGTGGCGCATTTCCCGAGTGATCCAAGTGACGGTAAGAACAAGCCACGTCTCTTGCTGGCGCCTCATATGGATACCGTTAGCGTCGTCGGGATGACGATCGATCCCTTCAGCGGCGAAGTCCGCGACGGCAAGATCTGGGGGCGAGGAGCAAGTGACACCAAGGGGCCGATGGCCGCCATGCTCTCTGCCCTATCCCGAGTTCGCTCAGAAATTCCAAAACTGAGTCATGAGATCTGGTTTGCAGGATTGGTCGGTGAGGAGTCTGGTCAGCATGGGGCGAAGGCCCTGGCGAGTGAGGAACAGTTTGATTTCGTGATCGCCGGGGAACCGACCGACCTGAAGACGGTCCATGCCCATAAGGGATCTCTCTGGGTGACCCTCACGGCTCATGGGAAGGCCGTCCATGCCTCGACACCCGAGCTGGGTGAGAATGCGATCTACAAGATGACCTCGGCGATCGAGCTAATCAGAGAACTGGTCATTCCTGAGCTTTCCAAAACCGAGCATCCCCTCCTGGGACGCTCCACGCTGAGCGTCGGAACCATCCGAGGGGGATCCAAGACGAACATTGTGCCTGATTATTGCGAGGCGACTCTCGACATCCGGATCATTCCCGGCACCGATCCTCTCCAAATCATCAATCTCATCGAGAATATCGCTCATGGGGTGCAGATCGATCACCTGGGATCCACGCCGCTCTTTACCGATCCTGCGCATCCTCTCGTCCTGAAACTCTCTGCCCTAGGAGCAACGCCAACAGGTGCCCCCTGGTTCTGTGATGCAGCAGTCTTCGCTGCCAAGGGAATCCCCGCCGTTGCGCTCGGACCAGGCTCCATTGCGCAGGCACACACAGCGGATGAATTCATCTCCATTGCTGATCTGGAAGCTGGGGCTAATTTTTTCGAGCGCTTCCTCCGCTCGCTTGCGTAACCGATAGCCAAAAGGCTACCCTGCTCGACTTATGAGCAAAGGCATTGAAAACGCTATTTCCCCGCGTCGCGAAGAGGATTTCCCCGAGTGGTACCAACAGGTCGTCCGGAGTGCGGAGATGGCCGAGAATTCTGAGGTACGCGGCTGCATGGTAATCCGTCCTTGGGGTTACGCTCTCTGGGAGCGGATGCAGGGGGCGCTCGACGCTATGTTCAAGGCGACAGGCCACAAGAACGCCTACTTCCCGCTCTTCATTCCCCTGAGCCACCTGCAGAAGGAGGCAGAGCATGTCGAGGGATTCGCTAAGGAATGCGCAGTGGTCACCCACCACCGTCTCGAACTCAAGGACGGGAAACTCGTGCCCGCCGGTGAGCTCACCGAGCCGCTGGTCGTCCGCCCGACTTCCGAGACCATCATCGGCGCAACATATGCCAAGTGGGTAAAGTCCTACCGCGATCTTCCCATCCTGCTGAATCAATGGGCGAACGTCGTCCGATGGGAACTGCGTCCCCGTCTTTTCCTCCGCACTGCCGAGTTCCTCTGGCAGGAAGGGCACACGGCTCATGAGACCGAAGTCGAAGCGATCGAGGAGACGGAGAAGATGCTCGGTGTCTACGATACCTTCGCTCGAGAATGGCTGGCGATTCCCGTGATTAGGGGTGAGAAGTCGGAGAGTGAACGCTTTCCCGGTGCTGTCCGCACCTACTGCATCGAGGCGATGGTCCAGGACCGCAAGGCGATCCAGGCAGGCACCTCCCATTTCCTGGGCCAGAATTTTGCCAAGGCCTCAGGCATCAAGTTTCTCTCACGTAACAATACCGAGGAGCTTGCCTGGACAACGAGCTGGGGCGTCAGCACTCGCCTGATCGGAACGCTGCTCATGGTTCACGGCGACGATGACGGTGCCGTTCTGCCTCCCCGCATCGCTGGCACCCAGATCATCATCATCCCGATCACGCCTAAGGAGGAGACCCGCGCCGCCGTACTCGCCAAGGCCGAAGAGATCGCCTCCACACTCCGTTCCACGACCTATGCGGGTGAGCCGCTCCGCATCGAGATCGACAGCCGCGACATCGGTGGCGGCACCAAGACCTGGGATTGGATTAAGAAGGGTGTTCCTCTCCGCATCGAGATAGGCCCGCGCGATCTTGAGTCTGGTAGTGCCGCTGTCGCCCGACGGGACAAGGGACCCAAGGAGAAGGAATTCCTTCCCTCCGATACGCTTGCCGCACGCCTGCCGGAGATTCTTGGAGAGATCCAACAGGGGCTTCTGGATCGGGCAATGGCTTTCCGCAAGGAGCACACCAAGAAGATCGACACCAAGGAGGAGTTCTATGCGTTCTTCACCCCGAAGAATCAGGAGAAGCCCGAGATCCACGGTGGATTCGCCCTGACCCATTGGAATGGCAGCGCCGAAGTGGAGGCTAAGATCAAGGAAGAGCTGAAGGTAACGATCCGCTGCATCCCTGAAGCCAATGGGGATGAGTTCACCAATGAACCGGGCATCTGTCCCTTTACTGGAGAGCCAAGCGGTCGCAGGGTCATCTTTGGCAAGGCCTACTGACGACTGAAATCTCACAGGGATAAAGGAGATGAAAGGGATGGGATTTTAAGAAAGCGATTTTCAAAGCGTCTGTATTCCAATCTGAGGGTTCCAAAATTAATCAGGAGAGCAACGGGTAATCCCGATGCCCTGAGATAATTCAATACCTGCATTTGATGTTCAGGCACTAGAGCCTTGGAAGATTTCAGTTCAACGATGACCTGATTTTCCACGAGCAGATCAATCTGGAATCGGCCGACATTTTCCCCACGGAAGGAAACGGAAAGTGGGGCCTGTTGGGTAACTCTTAGTCCACGCGGCTTGAGGGCAACAGATAAAGCGTTCTCGTAAACGCTTTCGAGGAAGCCAATTCCCAATTCATTCGAAACCTCAAAGCTGCATTCTAGAACAGATTCTGTGATGAATGAATGTTCCATGTGCCTCACTCGCACACCTGAGTACTTGTTTCAAAAGCTTTATTTGAAAACGTCATAGGTTCAGTATCCCTTTCATCACCTTCATCCCTGTGAATCTTATCCTTTGATGAATCCCTCCAAAACTCTCTCCTTACTCTGCGTGGTGGAGGATCCGGCGATCAGTCCGAGTAGCAGGCTGAGGATCTTTCAACATCTGGATGCTCTCAAAGCCGCCGGAATCACAGTTGAAGTAATGCTTCAGCCCAAACGGAGGGAATCGTGGGGAGAACTTCTGAGAAAAGCCCGCACCGTGGATGCCGTGCTCTGGCAGAAGGTTCTGATGAGTCAGTGGAACGTGCTGAGACTCAGACGGGCAGCAAAGCGACTGCTCTTTGATCTCGATGATGCGGTCTGGATGGGAAAGAAAAACCATGTTCCCTACCGAAGCGGCAAGCAGGCAAGGCGCTTCGGGTTCTTGATGCACTTCCTGGATGGGGCCATCTGCGGAAGCCCCTATTTGGAGCAGAAAATCAAAAGCAGCGCACCGAAGCTTGAGACGCAATTGATTCCGACAAGCGTTCCCGAGTTTCCCTCCAGGGATCATCGGGAAACGGGAAACACTCCTGTGGTGGTCTGGGTTGGCATGGGGGCGAACGTTGCCCAAGTCGAGGCGATGGAGACTGAACTTCTGGCAGCTCATGCGGTGCATCCTTTCCTGCTTCGGATCGTCAGCAACCGCCCTCCGTTATTTCGTCAGTTTACTTCTTGGGAATTTATCGAGTGGAGCGAAAAGTCCGAATACGACGCCATTGCCTCGGCTGATCTCGGCATCATGCCTCTGGCGGATGACGGATTCACGCGTGGCAAATGCGCCTACAAAGCGCTCCAATACATGGCATGCGGACTTCCTGTGGTGGCGAGCGATGTCGGTGTGAACCGCGAGTGGATAGAAGCGACCGGCTCTGGGCTCGTGGTGAAGCCAGGCGGCTGGGCCTCCGCATTAGCTCAACTTCTTTCAGACTCCGCCCTACGAAAGAAAACAGGGGAATTCGGCCGGAAAACTGTCCAAGAGCGTTTCACACACGAAAAGGTGGGTACTCAGCTTGCCGCCTTTCTTTGTGAATTGATAAGTTCACAGGGATGAAGGAGATGAAGGTGATATCGAAAGAATCAAAAAATACAGAATCCCCTAGGCATCCAATCCCTTTTATCCCCTTTATCTCTGTGAGTTTTATTATTCGATAAAGAGAATCCCGCCACGGCGGCGGGCATGACGGTCCGCTGGGAGATTCACTTTTGCGGCAGCCCCCGGTTCCAGAAGTGATGCGACGCGTTCCACCTCGGCAAAGCCTGGCTCGGTGACACCTCGGTTCTTAAGCCATGCATGAAGGACTCTACGTCGGAGTGCCGAATTAAGATCCCTCATCAGCTTGACTGAGAGAGTCTCGTTCTTGGCAATCGGTAGTGAGATCGAGGAGAGAAGCTCTTCCTCATCCGAAAAAATCCGAGCGTTACGCACAATAGTTGCCTTGAAAGCGGAACCAAAAAGTTCCTCGATCAGGGGAAGAGCCTTAAGACGGAGTTTGTTCCTGGACGCATCAGCAATCGCATTGGTCGCATCTTCACGGAAACGGATTTTGCGCACTTTTAGATAATCCAGCAGCTCGTTCTTGGTAATACTTAGGAGAGGGCGATGGAATTCGATTTTAATTCCGCCAACGCTGCGCACAGATAAAGGCTTCATTCCCGACAGGCCCGCGATCCCGGAGCCTCTCAGAAAATTGAAGAAACAGGTCTCGACCTGATCATCGGCATGATGAGCCAGAAATAAACTGCGCGTCCGGTGTTTCCTGGCCACGGATGCCAGGAACTCATAGCGGGCTACACGAGCTGTCGTTTCGAGCGAAGATTTACGATCCGAGGCCAGTTTCCGGACATCATCGCTACCAACCTCATATGGCAGATTCAGTTGATTTGCCAGCTTCTGCACAAAGATTGCATCAGCCGCCGAAGCTTTTCCCCTGAGCCGATGGTTGAAATGGGCGACGACCAGATTCTTATATCCAGCCTCGATCAGAAGATGGAGTAACGCCACCGAATCAGCTCCACCCGAGACCGCTACAATAAGTTTCCTTTTTGGAACCGTAACAAGCTCTCTCTTCACCTTGGTTGCCAGAGGCGACATGCCATTCAAGCTGAAAGAGTTCTTTTTCAATTTCTCTGCTGTCCCTAATAGCCTTCAGCCTAAACTGCTAAAAGCCTTTGAGGCCTTAGTTTTCTGAGGCCGCAATCAGCCAATTTGCGCGGCACCGAAATAGGGCTGAAGGGGCTCGGGTAGGATCAGAGGGCCTCCGGGCTTCGTGTGCGTTTCAAGTAGCGCGACGTAGAGGCGGGGCAGCGCTGTGCCGGACCCGTTGAGCGTGTGGCAGAAGACGTTCTTCCCTTCGTTATTCTTGTAGCGAAGATTCATCCGACGCGCCTGATAGTCGCCGAACTGGGAGCAGCTCGAGACCTCAAGGTAACCTCCCTGACCCGGAGCCCAGACTTCCAGATCGTAGGTACGGGAGGAGGAAAAGCCGATATCACCGGTGCAGAGCTCCAGAACGCGGTAAGGAAGTTGGAGGAGTTGCAGGACTTTTTCCGCATCGGCAGTGAGGGACTCGAGTTCCGCCTCGGATTGCTCGGGTTTGCAGATCTTGACCAGTTCAACCTTATCGAACTGATGCATCCGGATCATGCCGCGCGTTTCACGTCCCGCGGATCCCGCTTCTCGGCGGAAACAGGGAGTGCAGGCGGTGTATTTGAGAGGGAGCTCTGATTCCTGGAGAATTTCGTCCCGATGGATATTCGTCAGGGAAACCTCGGCGGTCGGAGTCAGGAAGGATGCGCCGTCATCGAAGCCATACATGTCATCCTCGAACTTGGGAAGCTGGCCTGTTCCTTCCATGCACTCACGACGTACCAGGACGGGAGGAGCTATCTCGGTGTAGCCGTGGGATCGGGTCTGGAGGTCGAGCAGGAAATTGATGAGGGAGCGTTCGAGTCGGGCGCCGGCGCCCGTGAAGAGGACGTAACCGCTGCCACTGATCTTGGCGGCGCGCTCTAGGTCAAAGAGTCCCAGTCGTTCGCCGATTGCCACATGATCCTCGGGATTGGATGGAGCGGGTTCGCCCCAGTGACGGATGGCCACGTTATCGGCAGCCTCCCGCCCCTCAGGGAGCCCGGGAGCGGGAAGGTTGGGTATCTGAAGGAGAAGATTCCGCTGTTCCGCGTCCAGTTCCGCGGCGGTGCGGCCGAGTTCCTCCATCTCGTCGGAGAATCCCTTCACCTGAGCCTCGAGACCGGAAGAATCGGCATCGGATTTTTTCAGACCGCCTATCTCCTTGCTGAGACGGTTTTTTTCAGCCCGCAGGTGCTGGACGCGGGTCTCGCTCTCGCGGCGGCGGGCATCGCAGGCAAGGATCTGGTCGATCAGATCGGAATAATTGCCGGCACGTGTCGCAAGACGGGCCTTTACGCCTGGTGCATCTTCCCTGAGGAGTCGAATATCGAGCATGGGGAAAGTGAAAAGTGAAAAGTGAAAAGTGAAAAGAGGAAAGGTGCTGGTCAGGAGATAGAAAGCTATCCCATGGCTTTCTCGAGAAGCTTGGTTGCCAAGGTCTGGGTAGCGTTATCGAGTACTGCGAGGGCCTGTTTGAGTCGCGAGGTTTCCTTGGATTCCAAAGCAGCCTGTACTTCAGATGACTTTTCCCGGATCTCCAGAAACTCCGATTCGGGAATTTCGGATCCGAGCTGTGCCAAGGCCGCCTCCACCGCCGGGAGCATCTCCTCCGCCTTGAGTCTTGCCTCGGTGAAGATCCTTGCGTCCATGTCCTCGAAGGCATGCTCCAGCGATCCGGCTAGCATCGCCTCGACCGCCTCATCGGAAACTTCCACGGCGCTCTGGATCTCAACGATCTTTTCCGAACCCGTAGCGGTATCCCGGGCCAGCACTTGAAGGATGCCATCGGCATCGATGGAGAACTGTACTCCGACTCGGGCTGCTCCTTTCGGTGAGGGAGGAAAGGGGATCTCGAAAGAACCGAGCGTCCAGTTGTCCGTGGCAAGTTCCCGTTCTCCCTGAAGGACAATTATCTTCATGCCGCTCTGGCCGGCCACGGCATTGGTGAACATCTCTCCTGCCTTGGCCGGGATGGTGGTGTTCCGCGGGATGATGACATTCATGAGGCCGCCGAAAGTTTCGATCCCGAGCGAAAGAGGGGTGACGTCGAGCAAGGCTACATTTTGCAGGCTTCCCTCCAGAATCGCTCCCTGCAGGACTGCTCCGAGGGCGACCGCCTCATCGGGATGCTGGGAGAGATTTGGCTGCTTACCTAAGAACTCAGCGGCAAGGCGCTGCACGAGGGGCATTCGCGTCGAGCCGCCAACCAGGATTACCTGATCGATCTCCTCGGACTTCAACCCGGCATCCTCCAATGCCCTCAGGCAATGAGCCCGTGTTCTGGCGATGATCGGTCCACAGACTGACTCGACCTGCGCCCGAGTGAGTGGAATCTCAAGACTCCTTGATCCCTCCATGAAAGGCAGGAGAACAATCGTTACTTCTTCGTCTGATAGGAGTTCTTTGGCCGCGCGCGCTGCTTCCTTAAGGCGCACTTTCATCTCCGGGGTCAATGTCTCCATGCCGGCCTCACGGAGAAGTAGTCCGGCGATCGCCTCATCCAGATCATCACCTCCCAGGCGTGTGTCGCCGTGGGTTGAGAGTACTTGGAAGACGCCGTTGTCGAGACGCAGGATCGAGAGGTCGAAGGTGCCTCCACCCAGATCGTAGACAGCCACGCGGGAGTTTTCCTGCAAGCGATCCAAGCCATAGGCTAAGGCTGCTGCCGTGGGCTCGCTCAGGATGCGTTCCACAACAAAACCCGCAAGCTCCCCAGCCCTGCGGGTGGCTGCCCGTTGCGCGTCGTTGAAGTATGCAGGAACGGTAATGACCGCGCGATCAACTGCTTTACCGAGGCGTTCTTCGGCAACGGCCTTGAGTCTCTTCAGGATTTCCGCGGAGACCTGCTCGGGAGTCAGATTTTTCCCATTGATCGGAATGGTGACCGGAGCGCCTTTGGGGCCAGTAAGCTCCTTTGTTTCATCCTCGCCGAAACGGCGGCCGATAAGTCGTTTCACCGAGGCCACGGTACGCTCGGGATGGAGCGCTTGCATCCGGAGGCCTTCGCGTCCGACCACCGGTGCTCCGTTCTCAGGATAAAAGACGACGGAAGGAATAAGCCGCTTTCCCTCCGAATCGGCTAAGAGAGTGGGAAATCCACTCTCATAGACCCCGATAAGCGAATTGGTGGTTCCGAGGTCGATGCCGGCAATCATTTGGAGGTAATTCTAATCACAGGGATGAATGGGATAAAAGGGATGATGAGAAAGAGCTGATCGATTGGATAATATCTCCTTCATCCCCTTCATCCTTGTGAATCAAATACAATCAAGAGACAGCATTCTCTCTCTGAGTTGGCTTTCCCAACGGCTTGCATAGGCATACGCGTCAGCAAGGAGGCTAATGGCATTCGGATCATACTCGGGCCATCGGATGTCGAGTTCAGCGAGCTCCTGGTCCAGGGAGATCCTCCATTCCTGGATTTGATTTAGGGTAGATTCGAGATCAGTCCTCAGATTCTTCAGCGGAGCAGCCAATAGAGCCTTGGCCAGGGCATTGGAGACTGCGGCTTGTTTTTCAATCAGGTTGTCTGCCTGCTGTAGTAGCATTGCAATCTGAGGGAAAAGTTGGGCTGCTTCTGGTGGAAGCAGCGATCCACCGGAAGAACTGGAAAGCTGGCGGAGACGTCGCGCCGGGTCCCGCAGGATTGCGGCTGCTTCACTGAATTCACGGAAGCGAACTGCATCACCACCGCTCTGGTCCGGATGGGACTCTCCTGCCAGTTTCCGATAGGCCGATCCGATCTCCTCTTCGGATAAAAGTGGCCGTTTAGGAAGAGCTAGAAGTGCAAAGGGATCCATCGGAGGAAAAACTCACAGGGATGAAGGGGATAAAAGGGATTGGGTAAAATAGATGATCTGCTTCTAACTATCTTCTTCATCCCCTTCATCCCTGTGATTCAAAAGTTAAGCGGAAAAGCTTTCGCCGCAGGAGCAGTGGGCGACGGCGTTGGGATTGGTCACCTTGAACCCCCCTTTTTGGAGATCATCGCTGTAGTCGAGCTCTGAGCCGCTGACAAAGAGGGCACTCTTCGGATCGATGACGATGTTCACTCCCTTGGAGGGGACGAGGATATCGCGCGGCACCGGACCATCGACGAGATCCATCTTGTACTGGAGTCCTGAACATCCGCCCCCAATCACGGCAACTCGGAGGGCTCCGTTGGTACGCCCCTGCTTGGTGAGCAGGGAAGTGAGACGGTTGGATGCTGCGTCGGTCACGCGGCAGAGCTTTTCATTCCCTATCTTCCAAGGGGTTGGAGAAGTTTGTGGGCTCAACGCTTCGCTCATACTGGGAGTTTATTCGCCAGTATGTATTCCGTAAAGGGTTTGAGCCAAGGAGTCTTGATCGGATACACGGTACGCGATCGCAACGATTGTATGAGTCCTCTTACTGGGACTCGATATTCTTGAGTTCGTAGATATCAAAGTGACCGATCGAGCGGTTGATGGTGTCCGGGAGGATTTTATCTAGGCCGCATGGGAAAAACGTGTATGCCTGAGGCAAGTCGGGTTTTGGCTTCTTGCTTCTCGCATCGATTGCAAGCAAGGCATTAAAGCCTGAGGGGCATGGTGTCGGATCGCCCTCTTTGCAAACGATAACGCGAAGGTTGGGTCTTCTGTAATAAAGGAGCTTCTGGTGATCGCTTCCCTGGTAATAAAGGAGAGTCGGCTTCCTATAATGATCGTAAAGATAGCGCCAAGCACCGATTTCCGTGGCCGCCGGAATAAGTATGCTGAAGCAGGCGATGATGTTCACTGTCCAGAAGACCCGTACGATCAAAGGCAAATTTTTCTGCAAATAACGGAAGCGATTCACCAGTTCGTCGAGGGTTCCCATCATGAAGATCGGCATGAATCCCAGCATCGGGAGCAGGAAGCGGATTTCTTTATGTCCAATCATGCAATGGAAGAGCACGAACGGGACAATGATGCTGGTCAGAATATCGAGGGGAAACCTGATGGTCTGACGGATGGTCGCCAAGACATAGAGGGGTCCGAAGGGCAGGTAGATCGACACCATGAAAAGATATGCAAACCAGGGCGAGACTCCCGAAGCACGGTTCATCGTGCCCGTGGCAATATTCTGATAGTAGTAATTATAAGGACTCAGGACGAAACGGCCGTAAAAGAAATAATCCGCTAGGATGGTAAAAATGGAGATAGAAAGAAGGAGACTTGCGAAAAGGAGGATCCAAGGGACGAATGTTTTCCTTTTCCACGAGTTGATGAAAAACCATGTGATCAGACCAAGGATCGCAAAGCCGACTTGGAAGCGACACGAAAATGAGAGTCCCAAGAGGATTCCGGCAGCTATAATTGGAAGAATGCGGCCGGTTTTCTGAAGGTTCCCGTAAAACAAACCCACAGCCATTAGGAGTAGGTGGCCGCAAATATTCTCCGAGTTAAAATGGGTGTTGGAGTAGAGAACCAGCCAGGTGAAGAGACTTAGAAGGACAAAATAATCTCGGTAATCTTCTTTTACCCTGTGGATGAATGCATTCGTGAACACCAGGATCGAGGCGATCGAAAGAATCCCACTTGCAAGGTAGATGATGTAATTGATCGCAAAGGGATTGACCTGGTTCGTGAAAAGACCAGCCAGCTTGTAAACCGCAACGACCATCCAGATCTGGATGGATGGTCGCATCTGACTGTCGAACTCCCAAAGTCGTAGATCGGCGTGGTCAACATGGCCGAGTTTCCAAGCCGCAAATTCAAAGATTTGGGAATATTCGTCGCCGCAAAGATGACCGAAATTAGTCCAACTAGATCCTACCGCAATGGCGCATGAAATGAGGGCATAGCGCAGGTAGGTTTTGTTTTTTAAAAGAGCAAGCAACAGAAAGGAGTGATTGTTGATCCTTGGGATTTAGCGTTCAAGAGTTAAAGGGTAGGGGAAACCAACGCAGAACTTCAGGAATCGTAAAGGGCGCGGACGAGCTTTTGTGTCCGGAGGCCGGGAAGTGCTCCCGGATGCATGGCGCTGGGGATGAAGGCGAAACCGAGACCGAGCTCGGGATCGGCAAAGCCCAGGGCTCCTCCAGCACCGGGGTGACCGAAGGAGCCTTTTCCTAAACCGTAAACTCCATAGTCGTTTGTCATGAATCCCGCTGAGAAGGAGGTTTTGTCGATCAGCACGCGGTCAGGACCCTTTGTCAGAGGGGTTCGCATAGCGGCAAGCGTTTCGGGTTGAAAGAATCCATTACCATCACCCGCCAGTAGGGCATAGAATCTGGCCAAGGAGTCAGCCGTAGCGATGGCGCCGAGCGATGGAATGGAGGCTCTTCTCATCGCCTCGGTATTCATGACGGAGGGAGTGAGAAGGCTGCCCGGTTCGCTGAGGGCGCGGCGAGTGAGAGAAGCGGGATCGGCAAAGGCTTCGGAGAATGGGCCTGGAGCTGGCGGTGTTTTTGGGGCGATCACCGTTGCGGCTGATTCCACGTGTGATTCCGGAAGGCCAAACCAGAGGTCGAGATCCAGGGGTTCTTGGAAGACTCGTTTCCAATAACAGGAGAGCGTCTCGCCAGTGATACGCCTGATGATCTCATCGAGGAGGAAGCCGAAGGTTCTGGCTCCATAGCCGTGCATGGCAAACTTTCCATTCGAATCATCTTCATTGAGGTTCCAATTTGGAGGCTGGGCCGCAAGAGCCGCCGAGACAGTCTCATGATCCGTGATGGGGAGGCCCAATCCCTTTGGCGCGATCGCTGCCAAACCGGAACGGTGGGAAAGCAGCTTTGCCAGAGTGACGCTCTCCTTTCCTTGGGTTCCAAATTCCGGCCAGAGCGCAGAGACAGGAGTTTCCAGAGAAATCCCTTGTTGTTGCAGTGCGTGAAGGGTGCAGGCCGCCGCCACCCCTTTGCTAGCTGACCAGGTCAGACAGGGAGTCGAAGCCTCCCAATCTCTGCCTGGAGAGGCCTCACCCGCATGGAGGGAGAGTAGTTGCTTTCCCTCCTGATAGAGGGCTAGTGAACAACCTCCTATGGACGTCTCGGCGATGATCTCCTGGAAGGCCAAGCGCAGCCTTTCCATGGTCTGATCATGATTGAATCGACTCATTCTTACTCGAGTTCTGAGCGGATCGCTTCAAGATCGGGATCCTGCTTCGCGAAATCACGGTAGGTCTCGTCGAGGGCAAAGCTTTTTTCCAGGCTTCGCTTCGCCGATTCATTGTTTCCGAGGACGGCCTCGTAACAGGCGATGTTGTAATGGTACGTAGGATCCATCCCGAGGACCTCCGGCCCTCTGAGAAGGAGATCACGCGCCTCGGTGGTACGCCCGAGTTCATGCAGGGCGAATGCACCGTGAATATAGGCTGGGAGGGCTGAGGAATTGAGTAGCAAGAGTTCCTTGGCTGAGGCGAGTGCATCTGACCATCTTTCTCCCTGCATCAGGATGTGCAGTCGCAGTTCTATAAGGTCTGGGTCGGGGTCGGGGCCGGGGTCCGGATCGGAAATCGACGAGGTATGAACGGGAGCGAGCTCGGCTAGGGCCTCTTCGACCATGCCGAGCTCAAGATAACCTTGGGCAGCAAGCAGTGACCGCTCGCTCATGAGCACTTAAGCAATCATCACCCCCAGACATCAGTTGCCCCTAGGCAACCGTGACCTCTGGGCAGAGGTAAACATCCTGGATGGCATTGAGGAGTTTGGCTCCCTCTTCCATCGGGCGCTGGAAAGCCTTACGGCCGGAAATCATTCCCGAGCCACCAGCGCGCTTGTTGATGACAGCTGTCTTGACGGCATCTTCGAAGTCGTGGGCTCCCGAGGCACCGCCGGAGTTGATGAGGCCGGAACGACCCATGTAGCAATTAATGACCTGGTAGCGGCAGAGGTCGATCGGGTGATCTGTGGTGAGCTCGGTGTAGATGCGCTCGTCGAGTTTCCCATAGCTGGAGTTGCCGGTGTTCAGGGCCTTGTAGCCGCCGTTGTTCTCGGGAAGTTTCTGTTTAATGATGTCGGCCTCGATGGTGACGCCAAGGTGGTTGGCCTGACCGGTGAGATCAGCCGAGAGGTGGTAATCCTTGTCTTTCTTGAAGGCATCATTGCGGAGGTAGCACCAAAGAACGGTCGCCATGCCAAGCTCGTGGGCATGGTGGAAGGCCTCGGCCACTTGGATGATCTCGTGACTGGCATCCTCGCCGCCGAAGTAGATGGTCGCGCCGATGGCGGCCGCACCCATGTCATAAGCCTCATCGATCGTACCGAACATGATCTCGCGGGCGACATTGGGGTAGGTGAGGAGCTCGTTATGGTTCACCTTGACCAGGAAGGGGATGTGGTGCGCGTACTTCCGGGCCACAGAACCAAGAACGCCAAAGGTCGAGGCCACCGCATTGCAGCCCCCCTCGATGGCAAGCTTCACGATGTTTTCGGGATCGAAGTAGATCGGGTTCTTGGCAAAGCTCGCTCCAGCGGAATGCTCGATGCCTTGATCGACAGGAAGGATGGAAAGGTAGCCGGTGTTGGCCAGACGTCCTGTGCCATACATGCGCTGGAGGTTGGCGAGGACGCGGGGATTGCGATCGCTAGCGATGTGGATGCGGTCCACGAAATCAGGGCCCGGAAGGTGAAGAAGATCCTTGGAGACCGTCTTGCACTGGTGGTTGAGAAGGGAGTCAGCCTCTGCTCCAAGGTAATTTTTGATTTCGTTGATCATGGTGGCGCTAGTTCGGAGCAAAAAAAAGGGGGCGTCCAGAAGATTCCTTCTGGGCGCCCCTCTTTTTGAAAGGATTATTCCTTAGTAAGCGGCTTGGGCTCCCTTGATGTTCTTCTTCTTGATCCAGGACATGCGGGAACGGAGCTGGTCTCCCACCTTCTCAATGGGGTGTTTCTCGCCGGCCTTGAGGAGGGCGTTATATTTCTTCTTGCCGCCTTTGGCTTCCGCGATCCAATCCTTGGCGAACTTGCCGGACTGAATGTCCTTAAGGGCGCTCTTCATACGCTTCTTCACGGAGGCATCGATGACCTTGGGTCCGACGACGATGTCGCCGTACTTCGCGGTCTCGGAGATCGAGAAGCGCATGCCGCTGATGCCAGACTCGTTGATCATGTCGACGATCAGCTTGAGTTCGTGGAGAACCTCGAAGTAAGCCATCTCGGGCTGGTATCCAGCCTCGACCAGCGTCTCGAATCCGGCCTGAATAAGCGCTGCGGTACCACCACAGAGAACGGCCTGCTCGCCGAAGAGATCGGTCTCGGTCTCTTCTTGGAAGGTGGTCTCGAAGACGCCGCCGCGTGTGCCGCCGATGACCTTGGCCCAGGTGAGGGCGGTCTTTTTAGCATTGCCGCTCTTGTTCTGGTGGATGGCGATGAGTGTGGGGACACCCTTTCCTTCCTGGTACTGGCGGCGGACGGTGTGACCGGGCCCCTTGGGAGCGACCATGATAATGTCGACATGCTTGGGCGGCTGGATCGTCTTGAAGTGGATCGCGAAGCCGTGGCTGAAGAGGAGAGTGTGGCCCGAGTGGAGATTCGGAGCGATATCCTTCTCGTAGACCTCAGGGATTGTGAGATCGGGAACAGCCACAAAGACCACGTCGGCCTTCTTGACTGCATCGGCCGTGTCAAAAACCTCGAAGCCGAGTTTCTTGGCGACAGCTCTGCTCTTGCTCTTAGGGTAGAGGCCGATGATGACCTTGACGCCGCTCTCCTTGAGGTTGAGGGCATGGGCGTGTCCCTGGGAACCGAAGCCGATCACGGCACAGGTTTTTCCTTTGAAGAACTTCAGGTCGGCATCTTTGCAGGTGTAGATTTTAGCGGGCATGGGTTGGTGGTTTTTTGGTGATGGGTGATAGGTTATAGGGAATAGGTGATGGGTGATAGGTTATAGGGAAGTGTCGGGAGCCTTACCTTTTAACCCTTCACTTTTTTCTGAGTCACTTCGAGCGTGCGAGGGCGATCTTGCCGGTGCGAGTCAGTTCAGTGATTCCAAACGGACCCATTAGGGCAAGGAACTTGTCGATTTTGCTCTCGGAGCCGGTGACCTCGATGGCGAGGCGCTTCGGCTGAACGTCGATGATTTTGGCGCGAAAGATGTCGCAGATCTGCATGATCTCCCCGCGCGCTTTGGCGTCGGCCTTCACGCGGATAAGAACGAGCTCGCGGTCGACATAGTCCGACTCGCCGAAGTCTTCGACGCTGATGACGTTCACGAGCTTGTCGAGTTGCTTGTTGACCTGATCCAGCACCTTGTCGTCTCCGCGGACCACGATGGTCATGCGGGATGTCTCGGGGTCTAGAGTCGGGCCGACGTTCAGAGTGTCGATATTGAAACCGCGTCCGCTGAACATTCCGGCGATACGGGTGAGGACACCGAATTTGTTTTCGACGAGGATGGAGATGGTGTGGCGCATAGAAGCTTCGCCCCATAACGGGACTGATCCTTTAGAATGCTGAAGCTCTTTTTTTTCGTCAAACGGAAAGAGACCGATTACCACTGCTGGATGCAATTCCTTCAACTTCCCGAGCGTGATTTCGACGCCTATATTTTCGACTGCGACGGCACTCTCGCCGACACGATGGGTCTCCACTACGACGCCTGGAAGATGGCTCTCGAGCCGCATGGGGCTGATCTGCCCGAGGATCTTTACTATAGCTGGGGAGGGCGTCCCACCCGCGAGATCGTCGAGGCGCTCAACGAGATGCAGGGGCTGTTTATGGACCCGGCTCTTCTGGTTCACCATAAGGAGGGGCTATACCATCAGCTTCTTCCCAGCGTTCAACCGATCGATGCCGTTGTTGCAATCGCACGCTCCCTGCACGGTAAGAAACCGCTTGCCGTGGCTTCCGGCGGTGGGCGCAAGTCGGTTCACGCTACTCTAGAGGGGCTCGGGTTGACCCATCTCTTTGACGCAATTGTCACGTCCGAGGATTACAAGAACGGCAAGCCCTCTCCTGACCCCTATCTGGAGGCGGCCCGACGCCTCGGTGTCGATCCCTCGGGATGTCTTGTCTTCGAGGATACCGAAATCGGACGCCAGTCAGCGGAAGCTGCGGGCATGCAGTGCGTACTAGTGGATTCCCGCAGGTAGTCCGTTCAATTCTGATAAGTAACCTAGGAGGAAAGAACCGAGTTGGAATGATTTCTGCTGTTTCCGAGATAGCACTCTCGGAGGTATCATCCACGGCTGAAAAGCGAGGGCTCAATCCGTCAACCAACCACAACCAACACCAACCATACTATGAGTAAACAATTTCGTACCGGAGTCCTTTTCGGCGAAGAGGTCAAGGAACTGCTGGATCACGCCAAGGCGAATGAGTTCGCACTACCTGCCGTCAACTGCATCGGCACCAGCTCGGTCAACGCCACGCTGGCTGCTGCCCGGAAAGTGAATTCCCCTGTCATGGTCCAGTTCTCCAATGGTGGAGCCCATTTCTTCATCGGTAAGGGGATCACCAAGGAGGGGCAGGCTGGTTCCATCCTCGGCGGAATCGCCGGAGCCCACTATGTGAATGCTGCTGCAAAGGCCTATGGGGTTCCGGTCATCCTCAATACCGACCATTGCGCAAAAAAACTTCTCCCTTGGGTTGACGGCATGCTTGAGGCCGGTGAGGAGCAGTTTGCGAAGACCGGCAAGCCGCTCTACAGCTCCCACATGCTCGACCTCTCCGAGGAGCCCTTGCATGAGAATATTGAGATCTGCGCCAAGTATCTCGAGCGGATGGCTAAAATGGGAATGACCCTTGAGATCGAACTGGGAGTCACTGGCGGCGAGGAAGATGGAGTCGACAATTCCGGAGTGGAAGAGTCGAAGCTCTATACCCAGCCCGAGGAGGTCGCCTTGGCCTATACCACGCTTGGAAAGATCAGCCCTAACTTCACCGTCGCGGCTGCCTTTGGCAATGTTCACGGCGTCTACAAGCCTGGTAATGTAAAGCTCAAGCCTTCCATCCTCAAGGACTCGCAGGACTACATTGAAAAGACCCTCGGCACGGGACCCAAGCCCGTGAACTTTGTCTTCCATGGTGGCTCGGGATCCACCCGCGAGGAGATCCGCGAGGCTATCGGCTATGGCGCCATCAAAATGAACCTCGACACCGACTTGCAGTGGGCTTTCTGGGATGGGATCCGCGCCTATGAGTCCCAGAACCACGATTACCTACAGGGTCAAATCGGCAACCCAAGCGGTGCCGATTCCCCGAATAAGAAATACTATGATCCCCGCATCTGGGTAGGTGCGGCCGAGGATTCCTTCACAAAGCGCCTCATCTCCTCATTCGAGGATCTGAACTGCATCAACCGACTGGCCTAGAAATCTGGCGGGTGCTCGCTCATTCGTGGAGAATTTTTATCAGGAGAGTGGACGTAACGTATGCGTAGCAACGGCCAGGCAAGCCAAATCAGGAAGGGGCGGGCAGAGGCATGTGCTCCGTATCCTTGGCTCGGTTATAAGGTTTAGAAGGTTAAAGAGTGAAAAGGACACTGGGCAGTAAGCCTCACTCCCGGGATCTTTATGTCGGTTCTTCCGGAGGATGACCGAAAAATCGTGAATCGCCCAAAGGAACCAGTGCTTCTTCAATCATGGCCGGGTCCTGCTTGAGGAGGACCTTCCCATCACGTTGATACCCGGAACATGCTGGTTCAAAAACCTCGCGAACTTTAACCGGAGCTTCCGCGACCTTCTCGGAATGGCACCACGCGATTACAGATGTCTCCGGTCGAGGCGGGCGAAGGATGCCATCAATTGGATATTTTGAGTTGAGTGTTGATAGGAGTTCTTGACCCTCTTGCTGAAATGAGCGTAAAAATCACATATCGTCATGTTCGCTCACGAGCGCTCCCATTTCATTCTTAGGCTGCTCCGGCAGCAGGGTCGCCTGTCCTTCGACGAGCTCAGGAGTCGGTTGGATGTCTCGGCTGCCACACTCCGACGGGATCTGACAGCGCTTGCACATGCAGGGGAACTTGTGCGTGTTCACGGAGGTATTCTGGATCCAGCCCACCTGCGTGGTGAGATGTCGCTCGATGAGCGCTCAGCCAGCAGGCAGACCGCAAAGAAAGCGATCGGCCGGCTTGCCTCTGCTCTGGTGAAGGCGGGTGACTGCGTACTGGTAGATGCAGGATCAACCTGTCTACAGGCCGCGCTTAATCTGCTCGGCCGCGAGGACGTGACTCTGGTGACCAATTCCCTTCCCCTGCTCGAGGCTGGTCGCCACGGGCGTTGCCGACTTATCTGCCTGGGAGGTGAGCTCCGCAGGGTGAGCGGGGCCCTGACTGGGGCCGCGTCGCTCGGAATGCTTGACCGCCTGCAGGGTGCCGTCGCCTTTGTAGGAGCCTCGGGGCTAGTAGCAGGTTCCGGAGCGAGCACGACGGAACTCTCCGAGTCGGCTTTCAAGCAGACCCTCCTGCAGCGTGCGCGCCGCCGCGTGCTTCTGGCCGATTCCTCCAAGTGGGATCAGCCCAGCCTGGTTCGTTTCGCGGGATGGGAGGAGTTCACCGACCTGGTCACGGATCGCCGCCCGAGGGAACCTCTCCCACGTCATCTACACATTCACATCCCGTCCTCCGGAGCGGGAACGGCGGCCCGTGCCGCCTAATCATCCGGAAAACACATCAAACAACCCACCACGATCCCATGAAGTCCCACCGACTCAACCGCCTCTTCAACTCCAAATCCGGCCGCTGCTTCGATGTAGCCATCGATCACGGCTTCTTCAACCAGCCCGGCTTCCTCACGGGGATCGAGGACATGGCCAAGGCTGTGGAGACCGTGGTCAAGGCCGCTCCCGACGCCGTCCAACTTACCGTCGGCCAGGCCCGCCACCTCCAGGCTATCCCCGGACGCCAGAAACCATCGCTCGTCCTCCGCACTGACGTCGCCAATGTCTACGGTCGCGAGCTTCCCGTGGAGGCCCTCAGCGCGATGATCAAGGAACCCTCCCTACAGGCCGTCCGCCTCGACGCCGCATGCATGTGCGTGAATCTCTTTCAAATTCCCGGCGCCCCCGGCGTCACCAACCAGTGCATCGACAACATCTGCTCCCTCAAGCTTGAGAGCGACCACTACGGCATGCCGATGATGGTGGAACCGCTTGTCTTCCGCCCCAACAGCGAGGCCGGCGGCTATATGGTCGACGGCGATCTCGTGAAGATCCAGCACCTCGTCCGCCAGGCGGTGGAACTTGGCGCGGATGTGATCAAGGCCGATCCGACCGACGATGTCTCGAATTACCACAAGGTCGTCGAGGCTGCGGGCGGCATTCCGGTTCTTGTCCGCGGCGGCGGTAAGGCTCCCGATGCAGAGATCCTCGCACGCACCGAGGCGCTCATGCAGCAGGGAGTTTCCGGTATCGTGTACGGCCGCAATGTTGTCCAACACCCGAACCCCGCCGGCATGGTGGCCGCGCTGATGGCCATCGTCCACGACGGGGCATCGGCCACGGAAGCCGCAAAGTTTCTCAAGTAAACAACCATGAGCAACACCACCCGCATCGGAATTATCGGAGGCGGCCTCATGGGCCGCGAGGTCGCGAGCGCACTCTCACGCTGGTTTGTCCTGGAGAACTTTCCCGTTCAGGCAGAACTGACGGCGGTCTGTGATCTCGCCGAAAAACAGCGTGAGTGGTTCCGCAGGATCCCCTCGGTCAAGCTGCTCACCGCCGACTATCACGAGCTTCTGGCGAGCCCTGATGTGGATGTCGTCTATGTGGCCGTGCCGCACAACATGCACGAGACGATCTATCTCGACGTGCTCAAGGCTGGAAAGGACCTTCTCGCCGAGAAGCCCTTCGGCATCGACCTGAAAGCCGCCCGCGCGATTGCCGAGGCGGCGAAATCCTCGGGCCGTTTTGTTCGTTGCAGCTCGGAATTCCCCTTCCTTCCAGGCGCGCAGAGAGCCTACCAGATCGCACGCGAAGGGAAACTGGGGAAGGTTTTGGAAATTCATTCGGGCTTCCACCACAGCAGCGACCTGGATCCCACCAAGCCCGCGAACTGGAAGCGCCAGGTCAAGACCTGCGGCGAGATCGGCGTGATGGGCGACCTTGGCATGCATGCCGTCCACGTGCCCTTCCGCCTCGGTTGGAATCCGAAGCGCGTCTACGCCCAACTCCAGAAGATCTACCACGAACGTCCGGATGGCAAAGGCGGCACCGCCACCTGCGACACCTGGGACAATGCGATGCTGCACACCGATGTGGAGATCGACGGCAGCGAGGTTCCCGTCCGCTTCGAGATGAAACGCCTCGCCCCTAGCGAGACAAACACGTGGTTCATCGAGATCCTCGGCACCGACGGCGGCGTGAAATTCAGCACCAAGGAGCCCAAGACGCTCTGGACATTCCATCGAGGCAAGGAGCAACTCTGGCAAAAGACCGACCTTGGGTTCCACGGCCCGTTCCCGACCATCACCGGCGGCATCTTCGAGCCTGGCTTCCCGGATTGCTTCCTGCAGATGTGGGCGGCCTACATCGCCGAGCGTGCCGGGATCCTTGAGGGCCGTTTCGGGTGCGTGACTCCGGAGGAGGCAGTTCGCAGTCATGAGTTCTTCGAGGCCGCGCTGAAATCCCAGGAAACGAAGAACTCCGTCACTCTTCCCTAATCCCGCACCCCCGTGAGAACACCGCTCATTCACGGTCAGCCTTCGTGGAAGTTTTCCACGGACACCGTGAATGCAGCCGTGACCCGGCTCGGGGGGCATCTTGGCCCTGTGACCTTCCGACTGGGATCAAGGGAGGTTGCCCCGTTTTCCATTGCCCCATGGGCTGAGGAGCAAATCGACGCGGGCACTCCCTCGATCCTGAAGGCGTTGCGCGGAGATTTTTTCTGCTCCCCGTTCGGCGCCGATGAGAAGCCCTATCGTGGCGAGTTGCATCAGTCCCATGGTGAAACTGCGAATTCGATCTGGAAGTTCGAGTCCCTGAGGCGCGGCGATGAGGGGGTTCATCTCCACCTCTCGCTCGGCACCAAAGTCCGGCCCGGGCATGTGGATAAGTTCCTAAGCCTGAAAAACGGTGAGACTGCGGTCTACTCCCGTCATGTGCTCCGGGGCATGAAGGGCAACATGACTTTCGGACACCATGCGATGCTGAAGTTTCCCGACGAGGAAGGGAGCGGCCGCATCAGCACCAGTCGGATCGCAGGGGGGTGGACTTTTCCGGGGACATTCGAGGATCCTGCCCGTGGAGGTTACAATTCCCTGAAACCCTCCGCCACTTTCAAGCGCCTGGATCGCGTCCCTCTGGCGCAGGGCGGGTACACCGACCTCAGCAGGTATCCCGCCCGTAGGGGATTCGAGGACATCGTGCAGATTGTCCATGAGGAACGTCCGGATTTTGCATGGACGGCAGCGGCCTTTCCAAAGGAGGGCTATGTGTGGTTCTCGCTCAAGGATCCGCGCGTGCTGCAAAGTTCCGTCTTCTGGATCTCCAACGGGGGACGTCACTATGCCCCCTGGAATGGCCGTCACGTCAACGTGATGGGACTCGAGGATGTGACATCCTATTTTTTCCTAGGCGTCTCCCCGGCCGAAAAACCGAATCCCATCAGCCGAGGGGGATTCAAAACCGTCGCCTCCCTTGATCCGAAAAAACCAACGGCCGTGAACTACATCATGGCCGTCGCGGCTATACCGCGCGATTTTGAACGGGTCAAGAGGATCGTCCCCGGTTCCGACGGGGTCACCCTTGTCTCCCCCTCGGGACGTCGTATTCCCGTGAAACTCGACTTACCCTTCCTCTACAAAAACACCCCATGAAACGCAGCGAAATCAACTCCCTCATCCGCTCCGCCCAAACTTGTTTCCAGGTCCACGAATGGGCCCTCCCTCCTAGTCCGCGCTGGGATGTCACCGATTTTGGACTCGGTGATTGGCGCCGCTTCGGGCTCGTCCTTGTGAACCTTGCGGAGGAGCCGGAATACTGTGAAAAGCTCATGTATGCGCGGAAGGACATGACAACTCCGGCCCATTGCCATCGCAAAAAAAAGGAGGACATCATCTGCCGTTGGGGTCGTCTCGCCGTTCAGGTCTGGGACGGTGTTCCCGACGAGAGCGGGGAGCGCGAATTCTCCATGCCGATCAACCACGAGGCTGTCACGGTCAAATCGGGTGAGATCATCGAACTTCCAGCAGGATCCCGGGTCACGCTAGTTCCGGGTGTTTACCACGCGTTTTACCCCCTCAGCGACGAGTGCATCATCGGCGAGGTCTCGACGGCAAACGACGATCTCAACGACAACTTCTTTGTCAATCCCGATGTCGGCCGTTATCCGGATCTCGAGGAGGACGAGCCCTCGCTTCTCCAGCTCCTCAGCGACAAAACCGCATGAGCGCCCGCAAAGGAATACTCGCCGCCGGCAACTGGATTGTCGACCAGGTGAAGATCACCGACGTCTATCCGGCCCAGGACACCCTGGCGAACATCCTCACTGAGTCCCGCTGCAACGGCGGAGGCCCCTTCAACGTCCTGAAGGATCTTGCCCTGATGAAGGCACCTTTCCCCCTGGAGGGTGCGGGGCTCATCGGAGATGACGATGCCGGGCAGTGGATCCTCCGCGAGTGCGACGCCTTCGGGATCGGCGCCTCCGGCCTTCATTCCACTGACAAGGCTCCCACCTCCTACACTGATGTCATGACTGTCCGTGACACGGGTCGGCGGACTTTTTTCCACCAGCGCGGCACCAACGCACTGCTCGGGCCTGAGCACTTTGACCTCGCCGCCTCGGGGGCGCGCATCTTCCATCTCGCATATCTCCTGCTGCTCGACCGCCTTGATGCCACCGTTCCGGGCGGTAGCACAGCGGGGGCGGCCTTGCTCGCCTCGGCGCGAAAGGCAGGCTTCCTGACCTCAGTCGACGTGGTCAGCGAGGACTCCGACCGCTTCGCCGGGATCGTCAACGCGGCCCTGCCGGAGGTCGATTTCTGCTTCGTCAACGAGTTCGAGGCGCAGCGCACCACGGGAATCCCACTCCGCGACGGGGAGAGGCTCCTGAGGGAGAACCTCCCGCTCGCGGCACGGCGTCTCCTCGATGCCGGTGTGAGGGGGGCGGTGTTCCTCCATTTCCCTGAGGGTGCCGCCGCATTCACTCCCGGGGGAGGGGAGTTCCACCAAAGTTCGCTCCGCCTTCCCGACGGTTGGATCCGAGGCACTGTCGGGGCAGGCGATGCCTTCGCCGCCGGTGCCCTCTTGGCGATTCACGAGGGGGAGACACCTGCGAGGGCTCTCCTTTACGGTGTCTGCGCCGCCGCCGCCTCACTCAGCGATGCGACCACATCCAATGGAATGAAACCGCTCCCAGAGTGCCTCGGGCTGGCTGACCGTTTTGGTTTTGTGTAGGGAAACAGCATTGATACCCTATCCACTCATGACAAACGACAACTCCTCGTTGCGCGGGGAACTCCTGAGGATCCTTCCGGACCTGGACGTCAGATCGGAAGCCGAGGAACTCTTAGCCTATTCCTACGACGGCACGGCCGCGCTCCAGCAGGTCCCCAGTGTGGTGGTCTTTGCCCGATCGACCGAACAGATCTCCGAAGTGCTCCGATACGCATCGTCGCACGGCATCCCTGTGGTCACTCGGGGATCGGGCACCGGTCTGAGCGGAGGAAGCCTCCCGAGTCCTGGGTGCATCCTTCTTTGCCTCTCTCAGATGAACAGGATTCTCGAGCTGGACCCGGCTAATCTGACCCTGCTTGCCGAGGCGGGTGCCATCACCGCAGCGATCGCCGAGGCGGCCTCCGGGGCCGGTCTCTTCTACCCGCCGGATCCTGGCTCCATGAAGATCTCCACGATCGGGGGAAACGTGGCGGAGAACTCCGGCGGTCTCCGCGGCCTCAAGTACGGGGTGACCCGCAACTACGTGATGGGTCTGGAGGTGGTCCTTCCCGACGGCGAGGTGATCTGGACGGGGAACAAGTGCGTGAAAGATGTGGCGGGCTACAGTCTGCGCGATCTCTTCATCGGTTCGGAGGGAACCCTCGGGGTCATCACCAAGGTCCTACTGAAACTCATCCCGCCTCCGGCCGCGCGGAAAACGATGCTTGCCGTCTACGACGACATGGAGAACGCCGCGCGCACCGTCTCGGCGATCATCTCCGCGAAGATCATCCCGTGCACCCTGGAGTTCCTCGACCGCGTCACCATCAACTGTGTCGAGGATTACGCATCCATCGGACTTCCCCGTGAAGCCGAGGCGCTTCTGCTCATCGAGAGCGACGGACATCCCGCCGCCGTCGAGGAGGAGGCCGCCGCCATGAAGGAGATCGCCCTCGCACACGGGGCCTCCTCTGTGGAAACCGCCTCCACGCAGGAACAGGCGGCCGGACTAGCCGCCGCGCGCCGCACCGCCTTCTCGGCGCTCGCCCGCGTCGGACCGACCACCATCCTCGAGGACGCCACGGTCCCTCGCGACCGCCTTCCAGAGATGGTCCGTCACATTCAGGAGGTGGCGGAGCGTCACCAGCTCCGGATCGGAACATTCGGCCACATGGGTGACGGCAACCTGCACCCCACCTTCCTCACCAACGAAAAGGATGAAGAGCAGATGCACCGTGTGGAGGTGGCGATGAAGGAGATCTTCGCCAAGGCCGTGGAACTCGGCGGCACCATCACGGGAGAGCATGGCGTCGGGGTTGCCAAGAAGGCCTTCCTTCCTGGAGCCATCGGGGAACTCAATGTCGAGGTCATGCGCCGCATGAAGCGCGCTTTCGATCCCCGGGGCATCCTCAATCCCGGGAAAATCTTCGATCCATCCCCTGCCGCGTGAATACGCAAACTCAGGTCTTGCCTCCCGGAGGAGAGACGCTCAAAAACCTCGATTATTCCGTCCTCCAGCAGTGTATGCACTGCGGGATGTGCCTTCCCACCTGCCCGACCTACGACGTCACCAAGAACGAAAAGCATAGCCCCCGCGGACGCATCGCCCTCATGCGGGCCATCGCCGACGACAAGCTGAAACTCTCGCGGGCATTCGGTGAGGAGATGTCCTACTGCCTTGGTTGCTTGGCCTGTGAGACCGCCTGTCCGGCTGGTGTCGACTACGCGCACCTTTTCGAGGTGGCGCGTGCCGATGTCGAGCGTTCCGGCGTCATGGCCTCGCCGACCCGTTCGGTCGTCCGCTCCCTGCTCCTGCGCGTGCTCTTCACCCGACCGCGCCTCCTGCGTCTGGTGGGGCGGCTTCTCTGGATCTTCCAGGCAAGTGGCGCCCAGTCGATGATGCGCGCCCTGGGATTGACCCGACTGCTACCGGGAAGACTTCGCACGCTCGAGCCTCAGACGCCCCTCGTTCTTCCGCGCTTCTCCCATCAGATGATCCGTCCCGTCGAGGCCCCAAAGGGAGATAAGCGCTACCGCGTGGGCTTGCTTACGGGTTGCGTGCAGGATCTGGTCTTTGCCGACATCAATCGGGACACTGCCGATGTCCTGCTGGCTAACGACTGCGAAGTCGTGACACCCGCCGTGCAGTCGTGCTGCGGGTCGCTCCATGCTCACAACGGAGAGTCTGCAACCGCCTGTGTTTTGGCTCGGCGGATGATCGACCAGTTCGATCCTTTCGACTTCGACGCCATCATCACCAACGCTGCCGGATGCGGATCCCATCTCAAGACCTACGGCCGTCTCCTTGCCGGGGATCCCGCCTATGCGGGGCGTGCCGCGGAATGGGACCGGAAGCTCAAGGATATCAACGAGTGGCTCGTGGAGATTGGATTCCGGATTCCGGAGGCAAAGACCGGTAACAACGAAGCGCTCCGCGAGGTCACCTACCACGAGGCCTGCCACCTCTGCCACGGCCAGAAGATCACCAAGCAACCGCGTGAGATTCTCAGGTCGATCCCGGGGGTGAAGCTGGTCGAGCTCACGGAGTCCAACTGGTGCTGCGGCAGTGCCGGGGTCTACAACATCACCCAGCCTGAAACGGCCGCCACGCTTCAGCAGAGGAAAGTCGGCCACATCGAAGCCACCGGAGCGGCCGTCGTGGCCACCTGCAATCCCGGTTGCCATCTGCAGTTGGCTAACGGGCTGAAGCGCTCCTGTTCGGACATCCGGGTTACCCAACCGGTCACGCTCCTCGCACAAGCCTACAAAAACGAAGCGGAATCTGTTTTTTGAATGCGTAGGGAAATACTTTTTAACTCCCAATTCCTAATCTGAGGAGTTTCGTACTTGGAGGTCTATATAGACTGCCTTAGAGAGGACCGTGGTCGCCCCCCTCAAATAGGGCTGAGATGAGTGACCAGTGGAATCAGTTGTTCGCTAGGGCTTCCGTGGATACAAAACGCCTGTTTTATTGTGCCCCGACACCAGAGGCCTGTGCGGCCACTTTTTTAAGCAGTGGTCCGAACTCGGCATTCCAGAGTCCGATCAAGGGGCGCTTGCTCTGAAAACCCGCCACGCCTACGTCACTCACGGTATAGACCTTGGGGCTGATTCTGTAATTGGTCGTTCCCGGAATCGGAGTGATTTTTACCTTCACCCTGATCGTCTGGGGATCGCCATAGCTGCCCCAGAGGACATTGGCCAGTTGGTTGGAGTTCTTGTCGAAGGAGACGGTGTTGATGTCGTTGCCGAACGCAGGGCTGTAGCCGTAATTCGGGAATACGGACTGCGCAGCCGCAATGATTGACATGGGATTGGAGTTGATAACTGTGACGGAGCCCATGCCGCCGGATTTCTCAACAGGGGTGGTGAGGCAGCCGGCGAGCAGGAGTGTGGCAGCGGCAAACAGAGCGGAGAGATATTTCACAGGGATAAAGGGGATGAACTGATAGGAAAATAAAAGGTGACCGAGAGGAATGAAAAACGAATTCCAATCAGGTTTTTTATTCCCGGTTGTAACTTTATTCCTCATCCCTTTCATCCCCTTTATCGCTGTGAGTAAACTCGGGAATCAGTCTGTGATATGAACGGGTGATCCGCCTGCAGGCTGTGCTGCACGAAGTTTGGCGATGATGCGGGGGATGATTTCCAGGGCCCTGTCGATCTCTGCTTCGGTAGTTGTGCGACCGAAGGAGAAGCGGAGGCTTGCGCGTGCCTCGTCGCGGCTGACGCCCATGGCGGTGAGGACATGGGAGGGGTTGATTGATCCGCTGCTGCAGGCCGATCCTGCCGAGCAACAGAGACCTTCCTTGTCAAAAAGAAGCAGGGCGGTCTCGGCCTCGATTCCGGCGAAGGTAAGGTTGCTTGTATTCGGGAGGCGCGGTTCGTCAGTTCCGTTCCGTCGCGTCCCTTCGACGGTGGAGAGAAGAGTCTTCTCGAAATGATCACGTAGTTTTCCTATCCGTTCCGCTGCGATCAGGAGGTGGGCCTGTGCCAACTCGGCAGCCTTCCCAAAGGCAACGATCGAGGCGACATTCTGAGTTCCTCCCCGCTTGCTCTCCTCCTGACTGCCACGAAACAGGGGGGTGTAGCGGGCGCGGCGGTTTACATAGAGAGCGCCGACACCTTTCGGTGCATAGAGCTTGTGGGCCGAGAGGGAGGCATACTGGACGCCAAGTTCTTCCAGGTTGATCGGCACCTTACCCGCGGCCTGGACGGCGTCGAGATGAAGGGGAACTTTCCGGCGCGTTGTAATGGATACGATCTCCTCGATAGGGAAGAGGACGCCGGTTTCGTTATTAGCCCAGAGCAGTGAAACGACAGCGGTGTCGGCCGTGATGGCAGATTCCAGTTTTTCAGGATCAAGGATTCCATCCTTATCTACGGGTAGCCAGGTGATCTCGTAACCGCGTGTGGCCAGATATTCGCAAAGTTTGATGGTCGCGCTGTGCTCGACCGCCGAGGTGATGATGTGGCGCTTGTCAGGATCAATTGCGAGGGCAGAGAGGATAGCGGTGTTGGTTGCTTCTGTGCCGCAACTGTTGAAGATAATCTCGGAAGGTTGGGCTCCGACCAGCGAGGCAACCTGTTCCCGGGCTTTACTCAGAGCCGCTGCGGCGCGGCGTCCCAGCGCATACACACTGGAGGGATTCCCGAACTCATTCTCGAGCCAAGGCAGCATGGCGGCACGCACCTCGGGGTCGATCGGAGTGGTGGCATTGTGGTCGAGATAGAGAAGTTCGGACATGGCTTGTGCACTATACTAAAAACAGCTGTGTCCCTCTGGCAATGCGCTGTTGCGTTTATGACGCTCCAGAATCCTCTATGCGACAGTTTCAGTGGTGAGCAACTTCGGACTCTGGTCCGGGAATTGGATTTGGTTTAGGGGTTGGCTTGGCCGGTCCTCCCAAATCTCGGGTCGGGGCATCCGGTTTCGGCAAGTTTCCGCCATCCTCGCCCGGATCTTTCTCATGGGGATCGGAAAGATGATCGATCGCGATGAAGAGGGTTTTGGAGTGGCGGGCGAAGAGAAGGTTGAAGAGAACGATCGGAGTCAGGACAGCCGCAAGCAGCCAGCCGATGGGGGGATGGATAGTGAGATCTAGGGCAAGATAAATGACGATACCCAGCACGCTGCCCGCTCCGTAATTGATGACCCAGGTCGAGGCAAGAAAGTAACCGGGTTCACGCTCGTAGGGATAGCCGCAGCGGGGGCATCCATCCAGAGGGGAGAACCAATCGCGCAGGGATCTGGTTTTAAGCAGGGAAGCGAAGACCGGCGACTTGCCGCAGACCGGGCAGCGCAGGATCATCGCTCGCCCGAAATATCGGAGCGCTTTTCCAACAAAGCTCTCCGGTGCGTGGTCGGTCACGATAATGATTTCCCCGGATATTGGGGATTAGTGGACCCAGCGGCCGGTGCTGCTGCCAAGAGTCGGATGCCATCCCGGCACGTCACTGCCGGAATAATCTGTCGACCCGATGGCGCCGATCATGCGCTGACCAGTGGCCCTGCGCCAGAGGGCGCACATGCTCTCCCCGGTGTGGCATCCCCAGCTCTTGACAAAAGCACGGGGTGCAAAGTCATTGCGATCGATTTGCTTGAGCTCGGTCTCGTGTAGCCAGACCTTGGAGCCGCTGTCGATCTCGTTGCTGTAATCGAACATGAAGCAGCATTTGTTAGAGTGCCCGAAATACTCAAGGTTCGCTATCTTCCAGGTGTCGCGAGGGTATTGCTTGGTACCCCCGTTGATGTAGTCCAGCAACTGTTTCTGGGTGCTGAAGTAGACGAGGTTGAGTTTGTACTTCTGCTGAACACTCGCGATGTTGAAGAGCAGGTTCTGTTTCTCCTGACGGGTTCCCCGACGCTCGTAGCCCGGCTTGTAGACCATCCAGGTAATCAAGGCGTCGTCGCCACGCTGCTCGCGGAGTTCGCCGAGACGGATGCGCGCCGCCCGTACAAAATTTGCCCACCAGTGGTCGTGCGGGACCTTTTTAAATTTTTCCCATTCTATCAGCGAAGGACCTCCCGAGATCACAATGTACTCGTTGGCCGTTCCGGTCTGTGCGCGGAGAGTCAGCGCGAAGGTGATCGAAATCAGGAGTAGCAGGCAGGTGCGCTTCATCAGGCTTTGTGTCCCTGGTTTTTGAGGGCAACCACGCACTCGATCTCGACATCAAAGTCACCCGGAAGCTGAGCTCCGATCGTGGCGCGTGCCGGGGGATTCTCTCCCGGGAAGTAATCCGCGTAGACGGCATTGAGTTCCTTGAAGTTTTCCGAGGTCATCTTTCCCAAGTAGACGCGGCAGGAGACTGTGTCGGCAAGATCGCCTCCTGCCTCGGTCACGATCCGGCGGATGTTTTCGAGAACCAGACGGGTCTGCTCGGCGATCGTGCCGCGCTCGATCTTGCCTGTGGCGGGATCCCAAGGGGTCATGCCCGAGACAAAGAGAAGAGGTGAGGCGGTCTGAACAGCTAGAGAATAGGGGCCAAGAGCGGGGGGGCATCCCGGAATGGTACGGTGCGTGGTCTTCATGGAGTGACAATCGGTTAAAGTATGAGAAAGTGGGTTTCTTAAAAAGAAGCACTTGAGAGGGATGAATTCAATGAATCTGCTGACTTCTCTCTTGAAACTTTTTAACCGTTCACTTTTTTAATTCTTCTAAGAGTCGGCGAGGCTCTGCGGGAGCGCCTGGCAGGCGGTCGATCCTTTGAGTCGGGGCGTGTCGCGAGTGATCTCTCCGAGCGAGGTGAAGTAAGCGACTTGGCTGAATTAGGCGATCGAGTTGATTTGGATACTTTGGAAGACGAGGGCATTGCCGTGAAGAGCGGACCCTTGATGGCACTAAGAGTTTTGGCCCTCGGTTTACGAAGAAACGCTGGCTTTTCCCTCTTCGGCTTGGGTGCTTTTAGTGCCTTTTGGAGAATCTCAAGATCCTCCTTACGCAGATCACGGTAACTGCCGGGCTTGATTCCACGGAGTGTGAGAGGGCCAAGGCGCACTCTGGTAAGGCGTTTCACATTGAACCCGAGTTGACCCAGCATGACGCGGATCTGGCGCTTGATTCCCTGATGCAGGATGATCTGGATTTTATTCGGTGCAAGGTTGCGTACGGACTCGATCCTTGCAACCGAACCCTCGATCCAGGTGCCGCGTCGGAGTGAGGCTGCATCGCGGTCCGTGAAGGTCTTGTCGAGGATTACCTCGTATTCCTTATCGACCCCTTTGGAGGGGTGCATCAGGTCCTGAGCCAGAATCCCGTCATTGGTCAGTAGCAGAAGCCCTTCGCTATCCTTGTCGAGGCGCCCGACATGAAAAAGGTGTCCCGTGTCTGAGGGAAGCAGGTCGAAGATGGTGCGTTCCGCGTGCTTGTCGCTGCGGGTGCATGTGTAGCCGGCGGGTTTGTTGAGCACGATCGTCCGGGGAGCGAAGGCATGAATGACTCGCCCGCTTAGCCGCACATCATCCTCCGACAGGACGCGGGTCGAGAGATCGCGGCAAACGGAGCCGTTGATGGAAACACTTCCCTTGAGAATCAGTTCCTCGCAGGAGCGACGGGAACCCAGGCCAGCCGCAGCTAAAAAACGATTCAGGCGCAGACCCGTCTCTTTGGGTGTGCGCCTGGTGCTTGGGGATTCACCGGTTGTGACCGGCCTTCCCTCGGGCGAATGATCCGGTAAAGGGATCAGGCTTCTGGCTTGGTTTTGGGCAGGCCGATGACGCGCTGTCCGGCTTTGAACTGACCACGCTTCTTGAGCAGTTCAACGCGCTCATAGCGCTTCAGCACGCTGCGTTTGGCAGCGATTGTGCTGCTTCCTTTAAGGCTGGGATGTTGGCTCATGGGGCGTGGAATATGGATAATTGAAGGGCAAAAGGCAACTGAAAAAATACCTGAAGTGAAAAGGTTGAAGTGTGGAGAAGTTAAAGTGTGGAAGTATTCTGCTCCATCGTCATTTGGAATCGATCAGTTCTACTCTGCTCTCTAACAGCTCAACTTTTCAACCGTTCAACGAGCCGCTTTCAGCGGTTCACACCAAGCCCAGTTTCATGCGACCGGCCTCGCTGATCATGCTCTGGTTCCAGGCAGGGTCCCAAACGAGTTCCACTTCGGCCTCATCGATTCCCTCCAGGGTCAGGATCTTGCCTCGGGCATCGGCGGCGATGGTCGGGCCCATGCCGCAACCCGGGGCGGTCAGAGTCATCTTCACATGGGCCTTGGTGACTCCCTCCTCAGGATGCTGGAGCTGGCACTCGTAGATTAGACCCAGATCGACCACATTGACCGGAATCTCGGGATCAAAGACGGTCTTGAGCTGATTCCAGACGGCCTCTTCGAGGGATCCCTCGACGGCTGTCTTGACAAGTTCTGTGGGGGCGGAAGCTTCGAGGCCCAAGGCGTCGGCATCCTTTTCATCGATACGGGCAAGTCCTCCGGGAGTTGCCACGGTGTAGGTGCCACCCAGGGACTGGGTGACCATGACCTTAGTGCCTGCGGGAAGCTGGAGCGGATTACCGCTCGGGATCTGGATCGCGTCGGTGTCGCGCTTGAGGACGATTTCTTGTTGAGAGTTCATTAGGTGAGACTATGCCGTCGGAGCTTTTGGTAGAAGTGTGATTTTGACTTTTCCCGAGGTGGGGGTGATCTGGTCGGAAAGAGTGGGACCAGTTTGAGCAGAAGGCGCCATAGGAGCTTCTGTCACGGATGTCGCCGAATCGAGGGCTGAACGGAGTGCATCTTCGACGAGTTGGGCGCAGTGGATCTTCATCGGGGGGAGGGGGCCGAGAGGTGATGAGAGTTCCTCTCCACTCATGGAGAGTGCCTCGGCGGCAGTCTTACCCCTGATCATTTCGGTAGCGACACTCGCCACGGCGATGGCTGTCTGGCAGCCGAAGGTCTGGAAGGTGGCCCGGTCGATCACCTTGCGGCCGTCTTCCTCCTTGAACTTCACCCACATCCGAAGCATGTCACCGCAATCACTCCGGCCTACGGTGCCGACGGCATCTGCATTCTCCATCTCACCAAGGTTTTTCGGATTCTTGGCAGCGGCTTCTACGGATTGAGTCTGATCGTTGCTCATGGAATAGGTGATTGGAAATGGGTGAGAGTCCGTGAAATCTTAGGCCGCCTCAGTAGTGTAGCGGGGAAGAGAAGGATCTGCATGCTCGGAATAGGCATCGATGCCGCCTTTGAGTCCCTTGACCCCAGTGAATCCATGGCCAGCGAAGTAGGCGGCTGCATCCAGTACGCGTCCGCCGGTGTGATCGATCAGGATAATCTCTGTCTCTTTCGGCCAGTTTATGGATTCCTGCATGATCTCCTGCGTCATGAAGCGACTGCCGGGGATTGCAACTGCCTCAAACTCCTCGCGTGTCCGGATGTCGAGGAGACGTATGGAGGGATCAGCAATCCGGGCAAAGAGGTCGGCAGGAGAAATCAGGAGTGCCTCGTCCTTGTGGTGTCCCTCCTTGATTTCGCCCAGAACCGCGAGCGGATCCAATTCGCCGTTGCGTGCGCAGATCTGAGTCAGAGTTTCGCTGGGTGAAAATCCGCAACTGCTGCAACCACCAATATGGTGAAGCTGAAAGAGTGTGCGGCGCGCTCCCGGAAAAATCCCTAGAAGCTCCTCCATGGTCAGGTCGGGGTGGGCTTCAATGGTGGCGTTCTGCATGGAGGAAAGATAATCCAAAGATTTTTAATATGGAACTCAGGAACTCAAGAAAAGGCGCCTGGGAAGGCGGCTTAGTCATTCGAGGCCGTTGCCGAGAAGTCCGATCCCGCATTAGCGGGAGAGGATGCCTGATCGGGGACGATCGGTAGACAAATGAAAGACCCTTGATTTATCAGCTCGCGATGGGATGAGGGTCCGTTCTAGGGTTTTGGCCACATGAGCTTTCAGAAACCAAGGCCAGCCAGAGCAATGTATGAGGGGCGGTGGATTTTTTTGATCCTTATCCTTGCAAACGTTGCCTCCGAAACCAGGCTATTTCATTCCTTCCTCCCTCCGGTTATTACGGGTGGACTGCTTCTTTTCTGTCTCTGGTTTTTCCGTGATCCGGAACGCAAACCGCCAACTGACACCTCCCTTGCTGTTTCTCCAGCCGACGGGACGGTGACTCTTGTTGATGAGGTTGAAGAGGAGCAGTTCTTCAAGCGCCGGATGAAGCGCATCTCGATCTTTCTCTCGGTATTCGATGTCCATGTGAACCGCAGCCCGGTCGCAGGTGAGGTACTCTTCACCGAGGGGCGCGGCGGTCTCTACCTCGATGCCCGTCATCCCGAGGCCTCGGCGCTCAATGAGAGTCTTTTCTGGGTCTTCGGTTCCAAGGATGATCTAGAGCGTGCTGTTGCGGTGAAGCAAATCACCGGGGCGATCGCCCGGCGGATCGTCCCCTGGGCTCAACTCGGCGAGAGTATGGAGCGCGGCGAGCGCTTTGGTATGATCCGCTTCGGCTCACGCACTGATCTCTATCTTCCTCTTAATGCCGAAGTCTTTGTCTCGGTGGGAGAGAAGGTCAAAGGTGGCGAGACAGCAGTCGCTCGCCTGTTAGCCTGAGTATCAGTCGTTTTCCTCATCAGTTATGAATAAACACGAGCCGAAGATTTACCTTCTGCCGAATTTGATGACGGCAGGCAACCTCTTCTGTGGTTTCGCAGCGGTGCTTAAGATCATCGAGGCTGCTCTCCTGAATAATGGCGGTGAGCCGGTCACCAACTGTTATCATGAGGCGCTGGCATTCATCCTGGGTGCCTGCGTCTTTGACCTGCTCGATGGACGTGTGGCCCGGCTCGGCGGGCATGAGAGTCCCTTTGGAAGGGAGTTCGATTCCTTGGCCGACGTGGTCTCCTTTGGGCTGGCCCCGGCCCTGCTGGTCTACCAGATCGTGCTGAAGGACTTCCACAAGACCGGCTGGGTGATCGCGTTCGTTTATCTGCTCTGCGGCACGCTGCGGCTGGCCCGGTTCAACTGCATCGCCGCCGCCGTCAAGGATCCCAACGAGGTGAAGGAGCACTCGAATGAGTTCATGGGCTTTCCCATTCCAGCCGCTGCCGGACTGATCGCCTCGCTCACACTCTTCATGCTCTGGCTGCAGGAGGGGGAACGGACGATCGGGAAGTGGAAATTCGCACTACCTGTTCTTCTGCTCTTCCTCTCGTTCATGATGTTCAGCCATGTCCGCTATCCCAGCTTCAAGGGTCTGAACTGGAGGACGCAGCGCTCACTGCCGCGATTCCTTTTGATCATCGTGGTTCTCGCCTCCGCTGGTCTGAACTACGAGTGGATGCCCGCTGTGCTTTTCGTCGGATTCCTGCTTTACGGATTCATCCGACCAATGCTTTCACTCCACTTCCGAAAGGAGATTGAGGACGAGGAATCAGAGAAGTCTCACCCCCATTAGTAGAGCTATAAGGCTGAAGGCTGGAGCCTGGGCCTGGAGACTTGTTTAGAGCAGTAAGCGCCTGTTTTTCCAGAGATAGGCGAGACCGGAATAAATGGTTAGGACGATGGTGATTCCGATTAGGACCGGACCTACATTCACCCAAAGAAACTTCAGCCAGCGGGACTCATCGCCGAAGATATCACCTGCGGCCAGAAGGATCAGGAAGAAAAGGATCGTAATGAGCTGCCAGGCGGTCTTGTGCTTGCCGAGGGGATCTGCGGGTAAGATCTGTCCCTGACCCGCGGCGAGTTGGCGGAGTCCGGTGATGAGGAATTCGCGCGTGATGATGACGATGACGGCCCAAGCCGGTAGGGCAGCCAGCGGGATCAGGCAAACCAGGGCCGAGGCGACCAGAACCTTGTCGGCGAGCGGATCCATGAGTTTACCGAAATTCGTCATCTGGTTGAACCTCCGGGCCAGATATCCATCCAGCCAATCAGTCAGAGAAGCGACAATGAAGAGAAGCAGGGCGACGACATCTCCCCAGTGGGTGGAGGTGGAGAGAAAGGCGACGAAAAAACCGGTTAGTATCAGACGGCCGACAGTCAGGCGGTTGGGAAGATTCATCGGCGTGTATGTTGGAAGAATGAAGGCCAGAACGCGATTGCCATCCGACCTCCATGGGAGATAGGGTTTCCCATTCATTCGGACAACCTGAATCTCTACAATTTATGAGCAATACCAATAGCACGACCCTGAGCGATATCGGCCTGATCGGCCTCGCCGTCATGGGTGAGAACCTCGTCCTCAACATGGAGAGCAAAGGCTTCTCTGTCAGTGTTTACAACCGCACCGCGGCGGTGACCGAGAAGTTCGCCGAAGGCCGCGCCAAGGGAAAGAACATCATTCCCACCAAGACCCTAGAGGAATTCATCAGCTCCCTTGCCCGTCCCCGCAAAGCGATGATCATGGTGAAGGCCGGCGCCCCCGTCGATGCCGTGATCGACCAACTTGTTCCCCTGCTTGAGCAGGGCGATATCATCATCGACGGCGGCAACAGCCTCTGGACCGATACACAGCGCCGTGAGAAGTCTCTCAAGGAAAAAGGACTTCATTATGTCGGCGCGGGCGTCTCCGGCGGCGAGGAGGGCGCCCTCAACGGCCCTTCGATCATGCCCGGCGGCTCGGAAGAGTCATGGAAGTCCGTCGGTCCGATCTTCCGCAAGATCGCCGCGATTGTTGAGGGAGAGCCCTGCTGCCGTCATATGGGGCCTGATGGTGCCGGTCACTACGTCAAGATGATCCACAATGGCATCGAGTACGGCGACATGCAGCTTATCTGCGAGGCCTACGCCATCCTGAAGACTACGATCAATCCGACAGCCGAGGAGTTTCACCAGATCTTTGCCGAGTGGAACAAAGGAGAGCTCAACAGCTATCTCATCGACATCACCGAGCAGATCTTCACCAAGAAGGACGAAGAAACCGGCAATCCCCTAGTGGATGTCATCCTAGACAAGGCCGGCCAGAAGGGAACGGGCAAGTGGACCGTCGGCAACGCCGTCGAACATGCCGTCGTCCTCTCGACCGTCAACGCCGCTGTGGAGGCCCGCATCCTTTCTTCCATGAAGGATAAGCGCGTGGCCGCCAGCAAGATTCTACCCGCGGTCGAGGTGAAGCCTTTCAACGGAGATCGCCAGCAGTTCATCAACGATGTCCGCGATGCCCTCTATGCGAGCAAGATCGTCAGCTATGCCCAGGGTCTCGATCTCCTCGCGACAGCCAGCAAGTTCTACAACTGGAATTTGAACTTCGGGGATATCTCCACCATCTGGCGCGGTGGTTGCATCATCCGTGCCGCTTTCCTGAACCGTATCAAGGAGGCCTACGAGGCCAATCCAAACCTTGAGAACCTGATGCTGGCTCCTTTCTTCACCGAGGTATTTGTGAAGTCACAGGCCGGATGGCGCCGAGCAATCTGCGCCGCCGTCGAACGCGGGGTGGCTGTCCCTGCCTTCACCGCCAGCCTCGGTTACTACGATAGCTATCGCAGCGCTCGCCTCCCGGCGAATCTCCTGCAGGCCCAACGCGACTTCTTTGGCGCTCACACCTATGAGAGGCTGGATAAGCCCGCAGGTGAGTTCTTCCATACAAATTGGACCGGTCAAGGGGGCACGACCGCCTCGACCACCTACACGGCCTAAAGGATAACTGGGAAGCGTTCGGCTTTATTTAAAGCTTTCCCAATACCCGAACCCTTCGCTCGTGCGGTTGGTTCGGGTATTTTTCTTTATGGATCGATCATCCTAGGGGGGATTTACCCCTTGCCCCGACATGATCCTGCCCTAACCTTAAAGAGTTCATGGTATTTTCCGCCCGGTCCCTGATCCTGATCTCGTTACTTCTGCCAGTTTTGGCCGAGGCCTCGATCTCTGATGTCGTTGACTCGGTGAAGGCCCGTTTTTCCACCGACTCGGGGGCCATGTCGGGGGCAGATTTCGAGAGAATGGCCATGCAGATTAGAGAAAAAGCAATCCAGCAGACCCGCCCTCCCACGGTGACCGTTCCAACCGCCCCGGTTATAGGATTTGGCAAGTATCCCTGGCATCGGAACATCATGACCACGATTTTCTGGATCGGGGAGCGCCCGACGGCCCGAAACCCCGTCCCGAATAACAGAAGCGCCTGGGATGCCAACTGGGCTAGGAATTATGGCGGCTACGATAATCCGGACACCCGTTCCCGCGATCCCAAGACCTACGCCCCACGGGGCTTCTCCCCCCGCCAGAACCCCTTCTATTGCGCGCTTCCTTACTGTGATGTTTCCCGGGGTAATACCAAGGCGGAGGTAAGGAAGGTCGTCCCTTGGTTCCACGACTGCTTTGAGAAGGAGGGTAAGTCCGTCCTGAAAGGGCGTTGGCTCGCCATCCATCACGGTGGAAAGACTGTCTTTGCTCAGTGGGAGGACTGCGGTCCCTTCCGTACTGATCATTGGCAATATGTCTTTGGCAATGCGCTTCCCCGCCCCAACCTGAACCACGGTGCCGGACTCGACATCTCCCCGGCAGCCCGCGACTACCTCGAGATGGGAAAAAACGACCTCTGCGACTGGAAATTTGTCGATGCCGCAAGCGTTCCAGACGGCCCTTGGAAATACTTCGGGGACAACAACACTTTTATGCTCATCCGCAAGGGGGCGAATCTTTACCAGCATGACCGCAATAATGCCAAGCGCTCCCCGACCACCACGTACACCACCCGCCCGAGTGTCAGCTCCGTCCCGCTCTCCGGAACTTCTACGGGAGTTCGGGTCAGCCCTCCCTTTGCATCGCAGTAGTTTAGGCCGATCCTAATCTTTGTTTCCTCAAGATGGCGATCGCTACGAAGAGCAGTTCACATCCGACGAATGTCGCGACCAAGGGGAATCCTCCCGTGCCGAAGCCATAGCTGTGGAGGCCGGCCCCGAGTACGAAATTCACTCCGTACCAGGCCATCAGAACGCTCATGAAGGCGATGACCGAACCGACCGCGAGGCCGAAGCCCCCCCAGAGTCCACTGATCCTGCCGTGGAGCAGGAAGAGGTAGCCGAGTAGGGCTGTGAGGGCCCAGGTTTCCTTCGGATCCCAGTCCCAGAAACGCCCCCAGGAATAGTTGGCCCAGACGCCACCCAGGATCGTGCCCGTGGCCAGCAGAAGCACCCCGACCTGAAGGGTCTTATAGAGGTAGGTGTAGAGAATGGCTGTCGGCTTCCTTCCTGCAATAACCTGCGCCAGAGCGACATGGGCCACACCGAGTGAAAGGGCGAATGCGGCATAGCTCAGGGTGATGGAGAGAACGTGGGTGGAGAGCCAGAAATTATCCCTCAGCACCGGGGTGAGGGGATGGATCGAGTGGTCCAAGATCACCGGTTGGCTGTCTGCCAAGATCAGCGAGGCGACGGCCACGGGAACAGCTCCCAGCAAAAATGACCCAGCCCGATAAATAGTCTCGAAGATTAGGGCGAAGAGGATTGTCCCGAAGGCGACCCAGATCACTGACTCATACATGTTGGTGACAGGAGGTCGCCCGGCAATCAGCACCCTGGAGAGCAATCCCGCCGCCTGAATTAGGAAGCCGCTTCCAGCGAGTACCCAGGCAAGTTGGTAGCCTCGGCGCTCCCAGCTGTTTCGGGAGAGCAGCAGGACAATACCGGCCGCCGCGTAGAGGATCCAGGCCCAGCGGAAGGGATGGGCTTTCTGATAGACGACTTCCAGTGAGATCTTCCAATCTGAAGGGAGTCCCCCGACCTGTTTTTGCAGGCCCAGAAGCGATGTGGCTGCTTGATCGAAACGGGTTGGATCGTGTTGAGTCCAGGCAGAGCGCATCGAGTTCACGGAATCGAGGATCTCTTTCCCCTCGGTGGGGTCGAGTTGTGAGGGGGGCAGCCAGTCACTTCCGAAGAGGGGCATGATGATCTTGAAATCATCTCCCTTCAGCAGGCTCTCGAAGAGACCCATCCTCATACCGACATCAGAAGCCTCCTTCTGGAGGGCGACGAGTTTGGCCCGCGGATCGCGTCGTCGGGTCTCGGCAGCAGCCGTGATCTCCTTAGCCAGGGCATCGTTGGAAGTGAGGTCATTCCAGCTGTAGAGTTTCTGCGCGGGATCAAGGCTGAGGTGCTTCCTCAGCGGGAGGTTCGAGACAAGGATCAGCTGCTTTGCTTTCCAGGAGTCATCAGGGCTCATCCAGAGTCCGGTGATCAAGGTCATGGCATCCTGCTTCTGCCCATCCAGGCTGAGTGCTGTTTTCCCCGAGAGGGATCGGAGGGTCTCCTCGGTGAAGACAAGATATGGTTTTTTTCTACCTCCCTCCTGAATCACGAGCGACTCAAGACTTTTAGGAGAGACCTGTGCCAGCGCTGTTGCGATGGGAGTCAAGTTCAGTGAAAGCAGTGCTACAAGCAGCGGGATCAGGGATGAAGGTTTCATTCTCTCGGACGGATATAGAACATGGTGGCGATGCCGAGGCAGATGGCAAGCGAACCGATCCATTTCGGCAGCCAACCGGGATCATAGAGCACCTGAAGTGTTGTTTCCTTGAGATCGCGGGGATTCCACTCGGCTTGCGAAAACTTGTAGTTGAAGCCTGTCATGTTGGCCAGCAGGCCGCCGGGATAGGAGGCGGGGTGATTCATCCGAATGAGTCCCTCTTTCTCAGAGCCGGTCTTGGTGTTCTTGAATCGGACAGTAGCTCGGAAGTCCGATGGTGTCTCAGTGCCTTCGTCGCGCGGAACCTCGAAATCAACAAGCGCGATCGAAAAAGGGATCGGTCTGAGCTCGAGACCATAGCCGATGCGGACCATCTCCTTGCCCAGCACCAGAGGTACCACCCCTCCCGAGGCAACCCAGAGGGAAACAGATTTTTCTCCCTCCGGATTTGAGAGAAAGGCACGGAAGCCAGGAACCCCGCTCTCTGCACCCGAGTCGTCCGGAGCGGGAGTTGTCACTACAGCACTGTTCTTGGCGATCTGGCTCACATGCAGGCGCCAGTCGGCCCATCCGAGAGGGAGAAGATCCTCTTCATGAAGATTCCCTGATGAGGTTGCCGAGGCTCCGCGACCGAGTCGGTACTCCAGAGACTTTCCGTCACTGGCGGGAATCAGATCGAGCCATGGCTTTTTATCATTTGGATCGTGAGTTGGAAGAGCTTTGGCATTGGATGCCAGAGCAAGCGCTGCCCGTCCGAAGAAATCATAGGTCCCAGGTGAGCCCTCTCCGGTGGCAAGCCCAACATGGAGCGTCTGCTTCATCATACCACTGGAGAAATCCAGCAGGACACCCGTTCCTCCCGCCTTCCCTGAGGCAGGTGCCAGATGGGGCTGTGGGCTGAGATGTTCGGAGACTGCCTCGATGCCGATCCGGAGTGAGGTGCCTGGTACTGGGAGATACTTAGGCGAGGCAACCGAGGTATGCAGGAAGCGCGTGTCGAGCGGCATCAGGTAGAGATAGCTGTCTGAGGGACTCTCCACTTGGATGCAACTCCGGTCGGTAATGATCTTGCGCTGGGGCTGACCATCGGTACGGAGAGTCACATTCCCCTCGAACCCGAGCTTCGAGCCGATAACCGCGCCAATCAGCAGGAGAATAATACCATAGTGAGTGATGATGAAACCTGTGTGCTTCTTCTGCCAGGGCCAGCGTGTGAGCGTGACGGCGAAGAGATTGATGCAGAGCACCCCGAGCCAGGCGATGAACCATGGGGCCTTGTAGATCCAGACCCGTGCAACGGCCGAGTCGAAGTGGGCCTCCGTGAAGGTCGCCGTGGCGATGGCAATAGTGATCGTTCCGAGAAGAACCAGCGCCAGCTTCAGCGAGCCGAGCTGGTGGATCAGCCTCCAAAGAGGCGATCGTCTCTGACGGTCCGCGATCATGGCCGCCCGTGAAAGGGGACGCTTGGTGGGTTTGCCGTCAGCAGACATCCCGAAGACTTTAGGGAATCGATGGAAGGTAAGCAAACAGAGGTTGATTCACAGGGATGAAGGAGATGAATGGAATATTCGAAGGAATTGGAGCGGAATGTTTACCCATCCCTTTTATCCCCTTCATCCCTGTGAAAAATGTTCGGGTATCCTGTGGATGAACTGATCAAGAATAAGGAATGGACCAGCAGCTCCAGATCCTTATCAACCGGGAATGGACCGCGCCATGGAGCGATCGCCTGTTTTCCTTCATTGCCGATTATGGTGCATGGGCTCCGTGGCTTCTCCTTCTTTTGGTCCTGGCCTTGGTCTTCGGCAACTTCCGTTTCCGTGCCGCAATTCTGGCTGCGGGTCTTGCTGTGGGACTAAGCGATGGAATTGGAGTGAATCTCCTGAAACACGCTGTTGGTCGTCCTCGACCGAGCCAGGTGGAGCCTGGTGTGCGCGTGGTCAAGTTGGGGAGTACTCCCGCTAAATTACCAAGGATCTGTGGCCTATTCGCTGATCCTACAGTGAATTTTCCGCAGGGAAATACACCTCCGAAAATCCCGGGCATGATGATAGAGGACGGCTCCTTGGAGGGACGCTCCTTTCCCTCCGGTCATGCGGCCAACAATATGGCGGTGGCAACAGTCCTGATGCTCTTCTTCGGATGGCGTGGGGCCATTTATCTCCCCATCGCCCTGCTCATCGCCTACTCGCGCATCTACACAGGCTCCCATTGGCCGCTGGATGTTCTGGCCGGGATGATTCTGGGTATCGCCGGAGGTTGGCTGGCCGCGAAGGGACTCGATCTGGTCTGGAGGAGATTCGCTAGGAAGATTGTACCGCGTCTTGCTGAGAAATATCCCACCATGATTCCTCCAAAGTCATGAAGGGAAAAAACAGCAAGTTGATGAAGGTGACTGTTCCTCAGACCATGATGCTCTGGGCGGCCGTCCTTGCGCTGACTGTGCTGCGTCTCGCGGTGGCGACAAGCGGCTCTTTCACGGAGAGCGAGGCCTTTCTCTCAGTCTGCGCAACCCATCCGGCCGGCGGCTATATCGAGGGGCCGGCCGGTGTCCCTTTGCTTCTGACCTTGTGCAAGCTGCTCGGCTGTTCCGGACTCTTCTTTCTGAGATACATCGGGCCTCTCGCTGTCTTGATTCTCTCCTGGTGCATCTGGTGGATCGGCAGGCGGATTGCGCCCCATCGCCCGGCAGTCGCCCTCTGGTCGGTATTGGGTCTCAATCTCCTGCCTTTCGTGAATCTGGCCTCTCTGGTCATGGATGGAGCAGCGGTGACGGCGACGATGATCCTGCTCGCGATTGTCGCCGGGTGGAGTGCTGCGACTCAAACTTCCAAAAACTCCAAGGAACTGGCTACATGGGCTCTCTTCGGCGTTGCCCTCGCTACGGGCACTCAGTTCTGGCAGATGATTGGTCTGCTGCTTCCAATTGCGATCGTTTTTTTATCCGTAAATCTCGGAACAAAGGCCCTTCCGTGGCGTGGCATTATCCTATCTTCGCTTCTACTGATCCTGGGATGGATCCCATCCCTTGCATGGAATGCCCGCCATGACTGGATCCAGTTTAGCAGTGTGGCCCATGGATTTGATTTTGTTCAGATTGGAACATGGACGCTCTCGCTGGGCTTGATCGTGACCGCCGGTGCCGTGGTCACCCCATTGCTCGTGAGGTTGGCCTATGTCGGGAGGATCTGGAGAGTCGTAGTGATTCTGCTAGCCTGTGTCGCTTCAGTGTTTAGTGGTTTGATTCTGCTCGCCCCGCAATATCTTCCTCTAGGTCTACCTCTGGGATTGTCCTCACCGATTGGTGTTTCGGGCCTGAGTGAACTTTCGGTTGAGGTTCTCTCCCTACGAAAGGAGCGTTCCGACACGAAGGGAGAATCCCCCTTCCTGATTGCCTCCACTCCGGGATTGGCTGCGCTACTCGGAAGCAGGATTTCTGTGGAATACCCGGAGCGCCCTGGCGCACCATCAGTGTTCGTTGCCGAGTCGCCGAGTCTCAATAGCTCCTACGCCCTCTGGCCATCATATCCCGATGCCGTCGCTGCTGGCTTGAAGGATAATCTCTACACCGAGGAGAAATCGGTCAGCCCCTTCCTAGGTCGCAATGCCCTCTACATTACCACGGAATTAAAAGAAGAACTGCCTCAGACGATCACCGGTGCCTTCAATGCTGTGGCTCTGCTTAAAGAAGTACCCATCTCGGTGAATGGGAAGCAGCAGATGATCCGAATCTACCAGTGTGAGGGCTACCGCACCCTCTCCTTATAAGGCTGGGGGTTGACCTCCCGAAGGTTCTGAATTGGTGACAACTTTTTCCTTATTTGAAATCTCAGGTCCTACCAGATCAGCTTGAGGCCGTGTTTTGTATAGGCCTTGATCTCGGGATCCTTTGAGAGAAGCGTTGCCCCTGACTGGATGGCCTGCCAGACGAGCATCCGGTCGAAAGGATCCTTGTGACCGAGCTTTGGAAGCCGGTGGTATGCCGAGGCATGCTTGCAATCCAACGGAAGCAGTGTAAATCCAGCTTCTTCAGCAGTCTCGGGGAGCTCCTCCGGTAAGACGCCTTCCAGGATGAGCTTTCCAAGGGAATGTTTGAGTGAGAGTTCCCAGAAGGTGATTGAGCTAACAAAGACCTCATTGCCGGGAGTGGATAAGGCGGCGTGTGCCTTCCTGCCGAGCTTCTCCGGGGCCATGACAGCCCAGAGAAAGGCATGGGAATCCAAGAGAAGCTTCACGAGGCAAGTAGTTCTTCTTCGCTGATCTTGAAGTCGGGATTGGTGCGGAAAGCGGCCTTCTTTTTGAGCGATCCGAGGGTTACGCCGCCGTGATGGAGCACGAGTTTCGGTGGGGCGAGGATCGCAACGAGTTGTCCATTCCTGCCGAAGGAAACCCCCACCGTCTTCCCGTGGCGCACCTCCTCGAGGGCCTCCGAAAAATGTGTTTTGAACTCACCGACCGCGAGCGTTTTCATGAAGGAAGGCTCGCATATCATGACAAGTTGTCAAGTTGCCGTGAGGACTGCCCAGCTAGATGCAACGCGATCCGACGTGCGGATGATGGACAATAACGGCAGAAGAACCTCAAACCCTTCAGCATTCAGCCTAAATTGTCTGGCGATCCTCCCGGATCAGCCATCCGAACAAGCTCGGATTTCCTTTAGTATGATAAAGTCGCATTCCCATGCGCCTTTTGCTAAAAACTTAGACGTCGGAACGCCGCCTGATCGTGATACGCTTGATCTTTTCCTCAATCTTCTGACTCTCGGTCATCAGCTCCGCGTCGTCGCGGTAGGCATTGTGGACAAGCCGGCGGTCATAGGAATTCAGGGGCTCGGTCTCGACAGGGCGTCCGTGGATTTTCACCGCATCGGCGAGCTGTTGGATCCTCTGGAGGAATGCTGCATCGCGCATGGAGCGGTGATGCTCGACATCCACAATGATGCGCGGGGCCTCGTTGTTCTGGGAGAGGAGGATCCGGTTCACTAGGAACTGGAGGCTCTCAAGGGTCTCATCCCGGCGCCCGATGAGGCGCTGTGGATCGTTAGTCCGGATCTGGAGGATTAGGTGCCCTTCCCGAAGCTCTTCCTCGATTTCCACGAAGAACCCGAGTTTCCCGAGAATAGTCTCCAAGACTTCTTTGGGTGTCTGGTTCATAGGTCGAGAGTATAGGAGAGCTGTGGAGGTTTAGCGTTTCTTGCTGGTGAAGTTGGAACCACCTGAACCACCGGATCCCCCTTTTTTTGGTTTCGTGGAAACCGCCTTTTCTAGAGTTGGGAGAGGCTGATTCTTGGTCCAGTACAACTGGGCTATGGAGAAAATATTCTGTGTTGTCCAGTAGAGAGCAAGGCCTGAGGCGTAATTGTAACAGAAGGTGAGGAAGATGATCGGCATGAAATACATTATCCGCTGCTGGGCGGCGTCGCCGCTCTTCGGAGAGATGGCCATCTGCCAGACCATGGTGCCGGCCATGATGATCGGCAGGAGATTGATCGGGAATCCCATGATGTGGGTGAGTGTGTCGGGCTGGGAGAGATCGTGGATCCAGAGGAAGTGGCTGTTGCGAAGCTCGATGGCGCTGCCGAGCATCGAGTAGAAGCCGAAGAAGATCGGGATCTGGACGAGCATCGGGAGACAGCCGCCGAAGGGATTCACCCCGTACTGCTTGTAGAGCTTCATCAGCTCTTCGTTCATCTTGGTCGGGTCGTCCTTATACTTCTCGCGCAGTTCGGTCATCTTCGGCGAGAGGAGCTGCATCCGCTTCATGGAGGAAGTGGCCTTATTCTGCAGGGGCCAGAGGGCCGACTTGATGAGGATCGTCAGAATAATGATCGCGGCGGCGAAGCTGTGCGTGAACTTATTGATCGAGTTCATGGACCAGAGCAGGAACTCGGAGACCAGATGGAAGATCCCGAAGTTCATGATCTTCTGCTGCTCGCCGCCTATCTTGCTCAGGCCGTAGAAATCCTTAGGTCCCGCATAGATGGAGTAATGACGAGTGACGGTCTCCCCGGGGGAGAGGGAGATGGGGCCCGTTCCCAGACCGCCGGTGATGCCGTAGATCGCCTGAGCATTGGTCGTCTCTGTCGCATTCTGGGCCTGGAAGCGTCGGGCCCAGACGCCGCTGCCAGGCTGATCCTTCGCCGCGGAGACGATCGTGCAGAAGTACTGACTGGTTACGGCCGCCCACTGGATGCCGGACTCCGGCTGAGTGTAGAGTGCGCGGGCCGGACGGGTCTCGATGTTGACCAGCGGGATCTTGCCGGACTCAAACCAAGTGACATCGATCGAAGTCATCTTCCCATCGCGAAGCCAGTCGAAGCAGGTGTAGGTCGGGAGATCCTTGATATGGATAGGGGCCTCGCCTCCAGCTGCCACGAAGTAACCGGGCAGCGAGATCGGAGTTGTCCCGTTGTTCTTGAACGACAGATCCAGTCCGATCTGGTACTCCTCCGGAGCGCCGACGGTCTGGGGGAGAGAGAAGGACTTCGTGACCGAGAGGCCGCCTGGCGCCGCCAGGGTGAATCGGGTGATTGCCTGCTTCTTGTCGGTCTCCATCGAGAAGCCGCCGATCGGAGTACCATTCGAGTCACAGAGGGCACCGATCGGTAGACCGGAGTCCTTGTTGAGGAAGAGGCTGTGTTCGTTGGCTCCGAGATGCAGGAAGAGGGTGACGGCCTCGATGCCTCCCGTATTGGCGGCGAAGAGATACTCTGCACGGCTTGTGTCCAGGGTCTCGCGCTTGGATGAGAATTCGGGAATCGTCGGAGTCGACCCGGCAACGGCAGGAAGCAGGGCCGTAGTGGGAGTGATCGCTTGTGGTGTGGGCTGAGCGACGGGCTCAGCGGTCTTGGCGGCTTCGGTCTTAAGCTTCGCCTCCCGTTGCAGGGCCGCCTGCTGCGCGATATAAGGGGCGTAAGTCTTGGAGTAATAAAACTGCCAGCCGACAAGTCCGGCGACGGAGAGGGCGATGGCGATCCAGGTAGTGCGGTCGAACATAAGTGTGAAAAAGTGGAAGGCTAAAGGTTAAAGGCTAAAACTGACGATTTTTGGGAATGATAGGAGTGACTTCAGGTTTCAGGTCTCAAGTTTCATCCTTGGCTCCCGGGCACTGGATCGAAGCCGCCTTCTCCCCAGGGGTGACATTTGGCGAGGCGTCGCAGCGCCAGCAGTGAGCCCTGCAGGGATCCGCGGGTCTTCAGGGCCTCGAGAGCATAGGCCGAGCAGCTCGGGTGAAAACGGCATCTGCATCCGCTCCCGCCGCAGAGTGCACGAAGCAACGGGGAGATCAGCCACCGGTAGAGATGAATCGGAATACGGAGAAAAAAGGACATCTGGTCAGGCGCCCTGGTCGGGCAATGAGTCGCTGAAAATAGAGAGACGCTTTCCAAGACGCAACCATTCCGAGCGAAGAGATTCCATCGTGGCATTTGAAGCAGAGGGTTTGACCGTCACGACAATCCAGAGACCGGTTCGTAGACTGGAGAGTTCCTGGCGGTAAACTTCCCGCAAGCGACGCTTCAGCTTGTTGCGTGTGACAGCCGGACCGACACGACGGGAGACGACGACGGCTCCCTGGGTTTCCGTGACCTGATCGCCCATCACTCCCATCCGGAGAAATGTTCCGTGAAGGGAAAGGCCCGACGAGCGAACCTTCAGATGCTGATAGCCTGATCGCAACCGCGACGAACGCGGCAGGCCAAGCTTCACCGGCTTGGTCTGCTTACCCAGACTCTTAGGCCTCGGTGTGGCGTGCGAAGTGGAGCTCAACTCCCTTCGGCAGGAGACGCTTGCGTCCATGCTGACGACGGCGGCTCAGGATAGCGCGACCATTCTTGGTCTTCATGCGTGCACGAAAGCCGAACTGCTGTTTGCGTGTGCGTTTGGAAGGTTGGTAGGTGCGCTTCATGTCTTAAAAATCTTGGATTTCTTAAAGGAATCGGGTGGGAAAGAATGGAGGTTTCGCCACTGAGTGTCAATGGATGTTTTTGATTCCTTCATTTTTCTTGGAATTCGTATTGCCCGGCAGCGGGATTCATCCTACCTTCTCACCTCCATCTCGGAAAACCTCGTGGTTTTCTGGATGAGACACTTGGGGTCATAGCTCAGTTGGTAGAGCGCCTCCATGGCATGGAGGAGGTCTGGGGTTCGACTCCCCATGGCTCCACCAAGTGTTCTTTGGATCTTTTGAAAGATCCTACTCCGGAATCAAAACTTGAATACAATCCCGGCCAAGGCTCCGGCGAAGTTGAGATTGCAGTCAAGACTGCCCTTCACATAGTCGATGTACATGTATCGGTATCCAGCTTCGAAATCGATGTTGCGGGTTAATCCCAAATTTTGCATTAGGGGCTGCAAAACTGGGTAAACGGAGGGGCGAGAGAGTCAGCTTTTGAAAAGAGACCATCGAGCCAAGGGCGTTTTTTTGGTGAGAGTGCGATTTTGAGGGTGCGTTTGCGTGCATGGGTGGAAA